>JAQGIX010000363.1 GCA_028290925.1 Phenylobacterium sp.
CGGGGGAGGCAGATCACTCCTGCTTGAACGGCGTATACTCCTCCGTCAGCCACTCCATGTCGGCCTCGACGCCGGCCCGTTCGCGCTCGAGGAAGGCCTCCACCGGGGCGCACAGGGCGGGGTCGGAGATGTAGTGGGCGGAATAGACCGGCTTCGGCAGATAGCCGCGGGCGATCTTGTGCTGGCCCTGGGCGCCCGCCTCGACCCTGGGCAGGCCGTGGGCGATGGCCCAGTCGATGGCCTGGTAGTAGCAGAGCTCGAAATGCAGGAAGGGCACGTCCTCGCTGCAGCCCCAGTGGCGGCCATAGAGGGCGTCGCCGCCGATCAGGTTGAGCGCGCCGGCGATCCAGCGCCCGTCGCGCCGCGCCATGATCAGCAGCACCCGGTCGGCCATGGTCTCGCCGAGCAGCGAAAAGAACGCCCGCGTCAGATAGGGCCGGCCCCACTTGCGGTCGCCGGTGTCGGTGTAGAAGTGGAAGAAGGCGTCCCAGTGCTCTTCCGTGATGTCGGCGCCGGTCAAGGAAACCACCTCCACCTCGGCCAGCGCATCGCGCCGCTCGCGCCGGATGGTCTTGCGCCGCCCCGAGGACAGCGCCGACAGGAACTGCTCGAAGTCGGCGTAGCCGGCGTTGTCCCAGTGGTACTGCTGGCCCTCGCGCAGGCCGAAGCCCTGCTCGCCCAGCCAGCGCCACTCCGGCTCGGTCGGAAAGTTCACGTGCAGGCCCGAGGCCCCGTAGCGCTCGCAGAGCGTCAGCGCTCCGCCGGTCAGGAACCGCCAGCCCTCGTGCGGCGCGACGTCGGGGCGGACCAGCATCCGCGGACCGGTGGCCGGCGTGAACGGCGCGGCCGACAGCAGCTTCGGATAGTACTGCCCGCCGGCCCGCTCATAGGCGTCGGCCCAGGCGTGGTCGAAGACATATTCGCCCTGGCTGTGGGTCTTGACGTAGAGCGGCATGACCGCGGCGACGACGCCCTCGTCGTCCTCCACCGCCAGGTGCTGCGGCCCCCAGCCGGTGCGCTCCACGGCGCAGTTGGCCGCCTCCAGGGCGTGCAGGAAGTCGTAGCGCAGGAAGGGATTGCCGGCGTAGGCGGGGTTGGTGGCGCAGGCGTCCCAGGCCGCGCGGCCGATCTCGGAGATGCGGCGGCAGACCTTGACCGCCGGCTTCAGCATCACGCCCAATCTCCTAGCAAGGGCGGAAGCCCTCGAAGATGAGGTTGTCGCAACCCTCGCGGACGGCGTCCCACTGCTCGGGCTTTCTCACCGTCCACGCGACGATGGGCAGGCCCTCGGCGCGGTAGCGGGCGGCCTTCTCGCTGGGCAGCATGTCGAGGCCGAGCGCCAGGAAGTGCGGCTTGGCGATCGCCACATGCTCCAGGGCGGCGAAGGACTTGCGCTGCGCCTCGGTCATCTGCGGCGCGCGCTCGTAGGAATAGCTGTCGAGGCCGCGCAGCACGCCGGGAAAGTGCTCGGCGAACCAGGCGTGGGAATAGGGGTTGAAGCCGATCACGCAGACCGGGCCCGCGTGGTCGATGATGATCTCGTGCACCCGCTGTTCCAGGGGGCCGACCTGGCCATAGGGCGTCTTCAGCTCAACCTGCACCAGCGCCCGGCGGCCCACCAGGGCGAGGGTTTCGGCAAGCGTCGGGATCCGCTCGTCGGAGCCTGCCAGCTGCAGCTCGCCGAGCTCGGCGGCGGTGCGGTCGCCGAGCCGGCCCGCGACGCCGGTCATCCGCGTCAGGTCGTCGTCGTGGAACACCATGGCCTCGCCGTCGGCGGACAGCTGGACGTCCAGCTCGACGCCGTAGCCGGCGGCGCAGGCCGCCTGGAAGGCGCCGAGCGAGTTCTCCGGCGGCCCGTCGGGGCTCCATAGGCCCCGGTGGGCGACCGGCGGCGCGAACAGGCGCTCCCAGGCCTCGCCGAAGCGCGCCTTCACGACACCGCCACCACCGCGTCGACCTCCACGGCGAAGTTCAGCGGCAGCCGATAGACCCCGACCGCGGAGCGCGCGTGGCGGCCGCCCTCGCCGAACACCTCGACCATCAGGTCAGACGCGCCGTTCACCACCTTGGGGATGTCGAAGAAATCGGGGCCCGCCTGGACGAAGCCGTTGAGCTTCACCACCCGCTTCACCCGGCCGAGGTGGCCCTCGCAGGCGGCCTTCATCTGGGCCAGCAGGGACAAGCCGCACAGGCGCGCGGCGCGCTGGCCGGCCGCGAGGTCGAGGTCCTCGCCCACCACGCCGCGGATGCCGCCGGAGGCGTCCAGCGAGACCTGGCCGGAGATGTGGATCAGATCGCCCATGCGCACGAACGGCACATAGTTGGCGACGGGGGCGTTCGGCTGCGGAAGTTCGATCCCCAGCTCGGCGAGGCGGTCTTCGATCTGCGACATGGGGCAAGCTCTAAAGCGCGGCCCGCAAAAGTGGAATCGGTTTTGCGATCAGGCCGCGCGCCAGGTCAACAACTTGAGCCAATCCCGTCGGGATCGGCCGGCCCCCCAAAAGAAAAGGCCCGGACCTTTGGGGTCCGGGCCTCGTGTCGATATTGCGGTGGAAGGTGCTCGGCGCTTAGCGCGTCGCCTGCAGCTTGCTGACCGCGTCGCTGACGCGCTCGTTGATCGGCTTGAAGCTGTCCTTGAAGGAGGCCGCGAAGGTCTCGCTCATCTTGCCGAGCTCGCTGACGTAGGTCTCGAACGCGCCCTTGGCGAAGGCGCTCTGCAGCTCGAAGAGCTCTTGCGGGGTCTTGGCGCCGGCCAGGGCCTTGGCGGCGGTCACCTGGGTCTCGAAGGCGCTCTTCGAATAGGCGACGGCCTGGGCGCCCAGGGCTTCCGCGCCCTTGGTCGCGGCGGTGACGGAGGCCACGACGGCCTCCAGGTTCTTCTTCGAATGGGTGTTGGCCTCGCTCACCGCGGCGAGGGTCTTCTCGACACCGTCCTTGAAGGCGGTGTTCGCGGCGGTGGTCATCTGTTCGGCGGTCGCCTTGGCGGCGTCCACTTCCGGCTTGAGGGTCTTGGCAGCAGCGTCCATGGGTCGCTTCCTTGGGTCTGGCGAGTGGCGAAGGGCGGCGAAATCGCCGCGATGCGGTACGCGATTTACGAATTTCCCCGACTTCGCAGGGAAGCTCTCATGCTGCAGTGCAGCAGTCAAGTGAATTATGGTGCACTGCACAATGACGAAAGCGTGACCGCCCGGGGCGCGACAATTCGGCTCGTTCAAGAGCTGTTTACTCTGCCGCAACCCTAGCCGTGTGATGGTAAGGGAGATTCAGCGGGGTTTACTCCGCCCGGTAACGTTCAGATTCGACGGACGAAAGCATGATCAAGCACGCCCGCCGCCTATTCGTGTCCCTTGGCTTGGCCGCCGCAACGCTTCTGGCGGCCACCCCTCCGGCGGCGCAGGCGCAGATCCCCTACTTCCGCAACCTGCTTGCGGCGACCCAGACGCGCTACGCCGCGATCGTGGTGGACGCCAAGTCCGGCGAGGTCCTCTACGACCGGCACGCCGATGCGCCGCGCTATCCGGCCTCGATCACCAAGGTCATGACCCTCTACCTGACCTTCGAGGCCCTGGCCTCGGGCAAGCTGCACCTCGACGACCGGGTGGTGTTCTCGCCGCACGCCGCGGCCCAGGCGCCGACCAAGCTGGGCGTCCGGCCCGGCGATTCGATCTCGGTCAGTGACGCGATCCAGGGGATGGCCATCCTGTCGGCCAACGACGCCGCGGTGGCCATGGCCGAGAAGCTCGGCGGCAGCGAGAGCCGCTTCGCCGCCCTGATGACCCTGCGCGCCCAGGAGCTGGGCATGCAGAACACCCACTTCGCCAACGCCAACGGCCTGCCGGACACCCGCAACCTGTCCACCGCCCGCGACATCGCGATCATGTCGCGCGCCGCCATGCGCGACTATCCGCAGTACTACCATTACTTCAGCCAGCAGGCCTTCACCTTCCGCGGCCGCTACATCACCAACCACAACCACCTGCTCGCCGGGATGCAGGGCGTGGACGGACTGAAGACCGGCTTCACCAACGCCTCGGGTTTCAACATCGCCATCTCCGGCGTGCGCGACGGCCGCCGGCTGATCGTCGTGGTGCTGGGCGGCCCGACGCGGGTCTCGCGCGACCAGAACGCCGAGGACCTGCTGCTCACCGGCTTCAACGTCATGAAGCGCCGCGACATGGGCGAGAAGCTGACCATCGCCCAGAACCTCTTCGAGCCGGAGCCCTCGGGCCCGGTGGTCCGTCCGCCTTCCGAACAGGGCGACGGCGACCAGGACAGCCTGAAGATCGTGCTGACCTCGGCCCCGCCGCCGCACGGCAAGGTCCAGATCCAGTCCCACGACCGCCACGCCAAGGCCCGCGCCGAAGCCTGGGCGGTGCAGGTGGGCGAATTCCGCAGCCACACCGACGCCCGGCGCCAGATCGCGCTCGTGAAGCGCAAGTTCGGCGATCACTTCGACAGCGCCCAGGGCGAGGCCGAGCGGCAGGGCCGCCGCTACAAGGCGGTGTTCACCGGCTTCTCCGAGTCCGAGGCCAAGGGCGCCTGCCACGCGCTCAAGGCCAGGCGCCTGGCCTGCCTGATCGTCTCGCCGAGCTGATAATTCATCGCTCGTCCCCGCGAAGGCCGGGGTCCAAGCGGCGATTCAAACGACAGAAGCCCCGGAGTCGCAGGCTCCGGGGTTTTTCTTCGGGCTCAGCTTGCGTCCCCGCCTTCGCGCGGATGAGCGGGGCCGTTATGGCCTCAACAGCCGATCCCGCGCCGCGTTGAGCTGGCTGGCGAGGCCCGTGGTGCCGCCCTTGTCGGGGTGGGCCAAGCGCATCAGGCGGGTGTAGGCCGCCTGGATCTCCTCCGGCGTGGCGGCCGGGCCGACGCCGAGGATCGAGCGGGCCTCTTCGCGGCTCATCGCTTCGCGGGCGGGCGTCGGCGCGGCGGGCCGCCGGGCGTTGAGGCGCGCCGTGCCCATGAAGCTGAGCGCCAGGCCCAGCAGCACGAGGGCGGGGATCCAGGCCTCGCGGAATCCCAGATAGACCGCGCCCGTCAGCGTGGCGATCGAAGCCGCCGCGGAGAGCATGCGCCACTCACGGCGGATTTTGACCGGTCGGCCGGCGCGGCCCACCGTGACCAGCACCAGCAGGGCCAGGCATCCCAGGATGACGTAAAGCATCGCCTATTCTGCGGCGATCGGCTCGGCTTCGGCAAACCCGGAAAGGCCCAGCGCGCTCATCAGCGCCCGCAGCTCCTGGCGCGCGGCCACATGCTGCAGCGACATGGCGACGGGTCGAACGCTCGGCGAGAGGTCGGCGACGGTCAGGCCGAAGGGGAACAGCTCGCGGTAGATCACCCGGTCGCGCAGGCCGGGCCCGACGCGGAAGCCCACCTTGCGCGAGAGCGCCTGCACGCGCTCGTCGAGGCGCCGGCGGTTGCGGGCCTCGGTGGGCGCCAGCCGGTTCCGCAGGACCACCCAGTCGATCATCTTGCGGTCCACGGCGGCGCGCTGCTTGCGGCACTCCCACACGGTCTCGGAATAGAGGCTGTGGCGGGTGAGCTCGAGGGTCACCGGATCGACGATCCCCAGCATGTCGAAGTCGACGAAGCTGTCGTTCATCGGGGTGACGATCAGGTCGGCGCGGGTGTGCGCCACGCGGCTCACCGCGGTGTCGCTGCCGGGCGTGTCGATCAGGATGAAGTCCGCCGCCGCGCTGGCCTCGGCGAAGGCGGCCTCGAAGCGGGCGGCCGTGTCTTCGCCCTGCCCCACGGCGAACTCCAGCGGCATGGGCGCCGCGGCGCCGTTGGCGGCCAGCCAGGCGCGCCGGTGGGCGAAGAAGTGGGCCATGGACTGCTGGCGCAGGTCGAGGTCGATGGTCGCCACCCGGGCCCCGCCGTGCAGCAGGGCGACGGCGGTGTGGATGGCGATGGTGGACTTGCCCGCCCCGCCCTTCTCGTTGCCGACCACGATGACGCTGGCCTGGGCCATTTCCACGAACTCCAACCGGCCCGCCGCGGGCCGACTCACTTTGCGCCTACGTGAGCCCGGCGGGCGCGGCTGCGTCAACGCGCGGCCACGCCGCGGCTGTGGATGGACTTGCGCCCCGCCCCTCGGCCATAAGCCCGCCCGAGAGGTCTTCGCCCATGTCCCAGCCGTCCCCGCCCATCGTCCGCACGGTCGCGGCGCTGCGCGCCCAGGTGGCGGGCTGGCGGGGGGCAGGCGAGCGGGTCGGTCTCGTGCCCACCATGGGCGCGCTGCACGAGGGCCACCTGTCGCTCGTGCGGCTGGCCAAGGCCCGTGCGCAACGGGTGGTCGTCAGCCTGTTCGTCAATCCCACCCAGTTCGGTCCGAACGAGGACTTCGCCGCCTATCCCCGCGACGAGGCGCACGACGCCGCGCTCCTGGCCACGGTCGGCTGCGACCTGATCTATGCGCCGACGGCCGCGGAGATGTACCCGCAGGGCTTCGCGACCACCGTGACGGTGGCCGGGGTCTCCGAGCCGCTGGACGGCGCCGCGCGGCCCGGCCACTTCGCCGGCGTGGCCACCGTGGTCGCCAAGCTCCTCCTGCAGTGCGGGGCCGACGTCGCGGTGTTCGGCGAGAAGGACTACCAGCAGCTGCAGGTCATCCGCCGCCTGGTCCGCGACCTGGACATCCCCGTGGAGATCGTCGGCGGCCCGATCGCGCGCGCCACGGACGGCCTGGCGCTCTCCTCCCGCAACGCCTACCTCACCCCCGCCGAGCGCCCGGTCGCCGCCGAGCTGCATCGCACCCTGGCCGCCGCGGTGGAACAGCTGCACGCCGGCCGCGCCGTCTCGGAGGTCGAGGCCGAGGCGGTCGCCCGTCTGGCCGCCGCCGGCTTCGCCCGCATCGACTATGTGGAGGTTCGCGGGGCCGAGGATCTCGCGCGGCTCGGCCCGGGGCCGGTCCGGCCGGCGGCGCGCGTGCTGGGGGCCGCCGTGCTCGGCCGCACCCGGCTGATCGACAACCTGGCGGTCTGAACGCTGTCGGCTTGGCTGTGGCCAGTTGCCGCACAGCCGAGCTCCGAACCGCGGCCGGCGGCGATCCGGCGTGCGCTCCAGGCCAGCGCGGGCGACTCGGCCGTCCACCTACGGCTAAGCTAGGATCGCAACGATCTCGATGGTTTAACTGTAGCTACGGCAGCGCTTGTAATAGGCAGGCGGGTGGATTTCGTCAAAAGCTTGACCTTATCGGCCGTATAGTTTCTCGCCCTACGCTTAAGCTATGCGACAACTTGCCGGAACCGAACCTTAAGCTCGTCGTGGCAATGGTCCCGCTAGCGCGCCCAGGGGGGCGTGCGCGTCAGTAGCGGACCCTCCGATGGCCTACCTGAAGTACGACGGCACGGCCGCGGCCGAAACGGCTGCGCCAACCACCAACTTCTACGGCACGAATGGGGCCGACACCTTCAACGGGACGGCCGCCGCCGAGACGTTCTGGGGCAAGGGCGGCGACCTGATGACCGGGGGCGCCGGAGACGACACCTATTACCTGCAGTCGTCGGGCAACCAGATCGTCGAGCAGCCAGGCGGCGGCGCCGACATGATCGTCGCCTGGGCCAACACCAGCCTGGCGAACTACGCCAACATCGAGAACCTGAAGATCGACGGCGACGGCATCTACGGGGCCGGCGACAGCCACGACAACATCATCTACGCGGGCTCAGGCGCCGAGCAGCTCTACGGCGGCGCGGGCCAGGACGTGCTGGTGGCGGGCTCGGGCGCCGACACCTTCATCGTCAACAAGGGCGAGGGCAGCGACGCCATCTACGGTTTCAAGGCGGCCTCGGACGTGGTCCGCCTGTCGGCCGGCTACTCCGACTTCTCGCAGGTCCAGGCGCACATGAGCCAGGTCGGCGCCGACGTGAAGCTCGACCTCGGCGGCGGCGACGGCCTGGTGTTCCGCAACGCCCAGGTGAGCCAGTTCACGGCGGCCAATTTCCAGCTGCAGCTCGACACCTCGAAGCTGGGGGCGATGACCTTCCACGACGAGTTCTCGAGCCCGCTGTCGGTCTGGAACGCCACCTACAACCCGACCGGCACCTGGCGGCCGGACTACGGCTATCAAGGCGCCAACGGCGTCGGCTCCTACACGCTCACCGGCAACGGCGAGCTGCAGGTCTACACCTCGCCCTACTTCCGCGATCACAACGGCGACTTCTCGGAGAGCCCGTTCGTCTCCAATCCGGATGGCACCCTCTCCATCGTCGCCAAGCCGTCGACCAATTCCGAGCTGTTCGGCTACGGCTACACCTCGGGGATGATCTCCACGAAGCAGAGCTTCGCCCAGACCTACGGCTACTTCGAGATGAAGGCCGAGCTGCCGCAGGCCGCAGGGGGATGGCCCGCCTTCTGGTTGGTGCCGGCCGACGGCTCCTGGCCGCCGGAGCTGGACGTCATGGAGACGCTGACCAACGACGCCCACGCCGACTATACGACCGAGCATTCCATCGCCACCGGGGTCCACACCTCGCACGGCATCTCGTCCTACATCCCCGACACCGCCTCGGGCTTCCACACCTACGGCGTGCTTTGGACCCCCACCGACCTGGTCTGGTACGTCGACGGCGTCGAGGTGTTCCACACCGCCACCCCGGCCGACATGAACAAGCCGATGTACATGATCGCTAACCTGGCGCTGGGCGGCTGGGGCGGGACCATCGATCCGGCGACCATGCCCGAGACCATGACGATCGACTACATCCGCGCCTACCAGGTCGGGACCGCGGGCTCCGGCACGCCGCTCTCTCCGCCGCCGGCCGTGGCCCCGCCCGCCTCGCCGCCGCCGCCGGTCTCCCCGCCTCCGGTCGCCTCGATCCACGAGATCGTCTCGACGGGCTTCGGCGCGGTGCTGACCGGCACATCGGGCGGCGACACGCTCACCTCCAACCAGGGCGGCGAGACCATGACCGGTGGTGCGGGCC
>JAQGIX010000383.1 GCA_028290925.1 Phenylobacterium sp.
CCATGCACATCGTCGCGGCTGGCGACATCATCCAGACCCTGCAGGCCGGCGGCCAGTTCACCACCCTGATCAAGGCGCTGAACGCCACCAACCTCACGCCGGTGCTGAAGAACAACAAGGGCCTGACGGTGTTCGCGCCCACCGACGCGGCCTTCGCGGCCTACATGCCCACCGACAAGCTGCTGGCCGACCTGCCGGGCCTGCAGAAGCTGCTGACCCACCACCTGATCAACGCCGAGGTCGACGCCTCGAAGTTCAAGAACGCCCACGGGCCGGTGGCCTCGGTGGCCGGCGACAAGATCGTGCTCGACGGCACCGGCGAGCCCCTGAAGGCCGACCAGGCCAATATCCTGCAGGCCGATGTGCGCGCCTCGAACGGGCTGGTCTATGTGGTCGACCAGGTGCTGAGGGTGGGCTCGGTGCCGGAGACCGCGCCGCAGGCCGAGGCGCCCGCGCCAGCCGCCGAGCCGGCCAAGACGGACGCCGCGCCGGCCAAGAAAAAGGGAACCAAGCGGGGCCACTAGCCGTAGCTACAGGGATAGAGCCGGGGTGGGGCTTCGTCAGATCGTGATCGACAGGAGTCCGACAGCCATGAACCTGAAATATCTCGCCGCCGCCGGCGCAGCCTCGCTGCTGATGGCCGGCGCCCTTCATGCCCAGCCCAGCAGCGGCTCGCCCGCCGCTGGAGCGGCCGTCAACCCGCCCTCGACGAGCGCCACAGGCTCGGCGACCGGCCAAGTGAATCCCGGCTCTGCGTCTCCGAGCACCAGCGGCTCGGCGACGACCGGGACCTCGACCTCCACGACCAGCAGCGGGGTCACGACCTCCAGCACCACGACCTCGGCGGACGTCGCCGGGAGCAACGCCAGCGTGACCACCTCGCTGACCACCAACGGCCCGGTGCCCGACACCCCCGAGAACCGCCGCAAGTACGGCGGCCCGATGTCCCACGCCGGCAAGCACACGTCGGCCAAGGGCAACTGATCCCGAACTGCGGTTCGGCTTGAAGCTGAGGTCGGCGGGCCCTATAGGTCCGCCGACTTTTTTGCGCCTGCGAAGGCCCCGCACCCCGATGCCCGACAAGCCGCTCTCGTTTCAGGGCCTGATCCTGAAGCTGCACGATTATTGGAGCCGTCAGGGCTGCGTGATCCTGCAGCCGCACGACATCGAGGTGGGGGCGGGCACCCTGCACCCGGCGACGGTGCTGCGCGCGCTCGGTCCCAAGCCCTGGCGGGCGGCCTATGTGCAGCCCTCGCGCCGGCCGGCCGACGGCCGCTATGGCGAGAACCCCAACCGGCTGCAGCACTACTACCAGTACCAGGTGATCCTGAAGCCCAACCCGCCGGACCAGCAGGACCTCTACCTGGGCTCGCTGGAGGCCATCGGCCTCGACCTCCGCCTGCACGACATCCGCTTCGTCGAGGACGACTGGGAGAACCCCACGGTGGGCGCCTGGGGCCTCGGCTGGGAGGTCTGGTGCGACGGCATGGAGATCAGCCAGTACACCTACTTCCAGCAGGTGGGCGGCCTGGACGTGAACCCGGTGGCCGGCGAGCTGACCTACGGCCTCGAGCGGCTGGCCATGTACCTGCAGGGCGTGAACCACTTCGCCGACCTCGCCTTCAACGACCCGGACGGCCCGGCGCCGATGACCTACGGCGACGTCTTCCTGGAGAACGAGCGCCAGCAGTCGGAGGCCAACTTCCACCTGTATGACGTGGAGACCCTGAAGCGGCAGTTCGACGACATGGAGCGGACCGTGCCGCAGCTGCTGGCCGGCCGCGGCCCGCAGGGGCAGGCGACCGTGCTGCCGGCCTACGACCACGTGCTGAAGGCCAGCCACCTGTTCAACCTGATGGACGCCCGCGGCGCGATCGCGGTGGCCGAGCGGCAGAGCTACATCGGCCGCATCCGCGACCTGACGAAGATGTGCGCCGAGGCGTGGATGGCGAACGAAGGCGGGAACGGCTAATGCCTCAACTCCTGCTCGAACTGTTTTCCGAAGAGATTCCCGCCCGCATGCAGGCGCAGGCGGCGAAGGACCTGGAGCGGCTGGCGCGCGAGAAGCTCGCGGCGGAAGGGTTCCTGCCCGAGGCGCTGAAGACCTTCGCCGGCCCCCGGCGGCTGACGCTGGTGGCCGAAGGGTTGCCGCTGGCGCAGCCCGACCGGCATGAGGAACGCAAGGGCCCGCGCCTCGGCGCGCCGGACCAGGCGATCGACGGCTTCCTGCGCTCGACGGGGCTGACGCGCGAGCAGCTGGTCGAGAAGGACGGGGTCTATTTCGCCCACATCGACCGGCCGGGCCGGCCGACGCCGGAGATGGTGGCGGAGATCGTGGACGCCATCGTGCGTGGCTTCCCGTGGCCGAAGTCGATGACCTGGGGCTCGGGGACCCTGCGCTGGGTGCGGCCGCTGCACCGGATTCTCTGCGTGTTCAACCGCGAGGTCGTGCCCTTCGCCGTCGACGGGATCGACAGCGCCGACCTGACCGAGGGCCACCGGTTCATGGGCGCGCGCCAGAGCTTCAAGGCCCGCGACTTCGACGAGTACCAGGACGGCCTCGCCCGCCATTTCGTGGTGCTCGATGCGGAGGAGCGGAAGGAGCGGATCATGGACGCCGCCCGCACGCTGGCCTTCGCCCGCGGCTTCGAGCTGGTGGAGGACGAGGGCTTGCTGGACGAGGTGGTCGGCCTCGCCGAATGGCCGACCCCGATCCTGGGCGACATGGATCCCGCGTTCCTCGACCTGCCGCCGGAGGTGATCCGCACCTCCATGCGCGTGCACCAGCGCTATTTCGCGGTGCGCGACGCCCGCACCGGCTTCCTCGTGCCGCACTTCATCACCGTGGCCAATGTCGAAGCGCCGGACGGCGGCAAGGCGATCGCGGCCGGCAATGAGCGCGTGCTGTCGGCCCGGCTCAACGACGCGCGGTTCTTCTGGGACCAGGACAAGACGGTCGCGCTGACCGACCAGCTCGCCAGGCTCACCGGCGTCACCTTCCACGCCAAGCTCGGGACCATGGCCGACCGCGCGGCGCGGATCGAAGCCCTGGCCGAGCAGATCGCCCCCTTCGTCCGCGACGACACCCAGACCAAGACCTGGGCCAAGGTGGCGGCGGCGCTGTGCAAGGCCGACCTGGTCTCGGCCATGGTCGGCGAGTTCCCCGAGCTGCAGGGCGTGATGGGCGGCTACTATGCGGAGGCCCAGGGCTATGACCCGGAGGTCGCCGACGCCCTCCGCCACCACTACAAGCCGCAGGGCCCCCACGACGACGTGCCGGTGCAGGCGGTGGCCGCCACCGTGGCGCTGGCCGACAAGCTGGACATGCTGGTCAGCTTCTTCGCCATCGACGAGAAGCCGACGGGATCGCGCGATCCCTATGCGCTGCGCCGCGCGGCGCTGGGCGTGATCCGCATCTTGCTGCAGTCGCGGACCCGGCTGCCGCTGAAGGCGTTCGTGCCGGACGACCTGCTGGCCTTCTTCGCCGACCGGCTGAAGGTGCTGCTGCGCGAGCAGGGGCAGCGGCACGACCTGGTGGATGCGGTGTTCGCGCTGGGCGACGACGACATCGTCAGGATCGTCAGCCGGGTCAATGCGCTGGACGAATTTCTTCAGACCGAGGACGGGGCCAATCTGCTGGCCGGCTACAAGCGGGCGGTGAACATCCTCAAGGCCGAGGAGAAGAAGGGTCCGCTGCCCAGCGGCGAGCCGGTGGAGATGGCGGCGGCGCCGCCGGAAGAGGCCGGCCTGGTCATCGCGCTGGGTCACGCGGAGATCGAGATCGGCAGGGCGCTCGCCAAGGAAGACTTCGCCACGGCCATGCGCGAGCTGGCGGCGCTTCGGCCAGCCGTGGACGCGTTTTTCGACAAGGTGTTAGTGAACTCCGAGGTCGCGGCGGAACGCGAGAACCGCCTGCGCCTTTTGGCGAAGGTGCGCGACGCCATGGGGCGGGTCGCGGACTTTGGTCAGGTGACGGGATAGGGATCATGGCTGTCGAGACGGCGGTGAAGACGCGTTGGGTCTATACCTTCGGCGGCGGGCGCGCCGACGGCGACGCCTCGATGAAGAATTTGCTGGGGGGCAAGGGCGCCAACCTGGCGGAGATGTCGTCGCTGGGCCTGCCGGTGCCGCCGGGCTTCACCATCACCACCGAGTGCTGCACCTACTACTACGCCGAGGGCCGCACCTATCCGGGCGACCTGAAGGACCAGGTGACCGCGGGCCTGACGCAGATCGAGCAGACCACCGGCCGCACCTTCGGCGACCCGGCCAATCCGCTGCTGGTCTCGGTGCGCTCCGGGGCGCGGGCCTCGATGCCCGGCATGATGGACACGGTGCTGAACCTCGGCCTCAACGACGCGACCGCCGAGGGCCTGGCGAAGCTCGCCGGCGACCGGCGCTTCGCCTACGACAGCTATCGCCGCTTCATCCAGATGTACTCCAACGTGGTGCTCGGCCTCGACCACCACATGTTCGAGGAGATCCTGGACGAGCATAAGGACCGCCTCGACGTCACCGTCGACACGGCGCTGGCGGCGGAGGACTGGGAAGCCGTCGTCGCCGACTACAAGACCGCGGTGCAGAACGAGCTCGGCGCGCCCTTCCCGCAGGACCCGCAGGCCCAGCTCTGGGGCGCGGTGGGCGCGGTGTTCGCCAGCTGGATGAACGACCGGGCGAAGTTCTATCGCCGCATGCACGACATCCCGGAGAGCTGGGGCACCGCGGTCAATATCCAGGCCATGGTGTTCGGCAACATGGGCGAGACCTCGGCCACCGGCGTCGCCTTCACCCGCAATCCGTCGACCGGCGAGAACCGCCTCTATGGCGAGTTCCTGATCAACGCCCAGGGCGAGGACGTGGTGGCGGGCATCCGCACGCCGCAGGCCCTGACCAAGATCGCCCGCGAGGAGATGGGCGAGAAGAACCCCTCCATGGAGGAGGCGCTGCCCGACGTCTTCGCCCAGTTCAAGACCGTCGTCGAGAAGCTCGAGAAGCACTATCGCGACATGCAGGACATCGAGTTCACGGTGGAGAAGGGCCGTCTGTACATGCTGCAGACGCGCAACGGGAAGCGCACCGCCAAGGCCGCGCTGAAGGTCGCGGTGGACCTCGCCAGCGAAGGCCTGATCAGCCGCGAGGAGGCGGTGATGCGGGTCGAGCCCGGCAGCCTCGACCAGTTGCTGCACCCGACCATCGACCCGGGCAGCCCGCGCGAGGTGATCGCCACCGGCCTGCCGGCCTCGCCAGGCGCCGCCACCGGCAAGGTGGTGTTCACGGCCGAAGAGGCCGAGCGGATGGGCAGCGCCGGCGAGTCGGTGATCCTGATGCGCGAGGAGACCTCGCCGGAGGACATCCGCGGCATGGATGCGGCGCGCGGCATCGTCACCGCCCGGGGCGGCATGACCAGCCACGCCGCCGTGGTGGCCCGCGGCATGGGCCGGCCCTGCGTCTCCGGGGCCGGCGAGATCCACATCGACGCCAAGGTCCGCGAGTTCCGGGCCCGCGGCCGCACCTTCCGGGAAGGCGACATCGTCACCATCGACGGCTCGACCGGCGAGGTGCTCTCCGGCGCCGTGAAGATGATCGAGCCGGAGCTCTCCGGCGACTTCGCGACCCTGATGGGCTGGGCCGACGGCGTGCGCCGGCTGAAGGTCAGGGCCAACGCCGAGACCGCGCTCGACGCCAAGACCGCGCGGCAGTTCGGGGCCGAGGGCATCGGCCTGTGCCGCACCGAGCACATGTTCTTCGATCCCGACCGGATCGCCGCCGTGCGCGAGATGATCCTCGCCGACGACACGGCGGGACGGCGGGCGGCGCTGGCCAAGATCCTGCCCATGCAGCGCGACGACTTCGTCGAG
Source organism: Phenylobacterium sp. (assembly GCA_028290925.1). Taxonomy (GTDB): domain Bacteria; phylum Pseudomonadota; class Alphaproteobacteria; order Caulobacterales; family Caulobacteraceae; genus Phenylobacterium. The sequence continues at coordinate 5,859 of JAQGIX010000383.1, forward strand.
CTGTTCCAGATCATGGAGGGTCTGCCGGTGACCATCCGGCTGCTCGACCCGCCGCTGCACGAGTTCCTGCCGCACACCGAGGAGGACGTGGCCGCCGTGGCCGAGGCCACCGGCCTCGACGCCAAGAAGCTGCTGCGCCGGGCGCAGGAGCTGCACGAGGTCAATCCGATGCTCGGCCACCGCGGCTGCCGGCTGGGCGTGGCCTATCCCGAGATCTACGAGATGCAGGTGCGCGCCATCATCGAAGCCGCCTGCCAGATCGCCGCCTCCGGCAAGACCGCGCCGATCCCGGAGATCATGCATCCGCTGGTCGCCAAGGGCGAGGAGATGAAGTTCCTGCGCGAGCTCACCGACCGGGAGGCGAAGAAGGTGATGGCCGAGCAGGGCCGCGCCATCGAATACCAGGTCGGAACCATGGTCGAGCTGCCGCGCGCCGCGATCCGGGCGGCGGACCTGGCCGAGCACGCCGAGTTCTTCTCGTTCGGCACCAACGACCTGACCCAGACCACCTTCGGCATCAGCCGCGACGATTCCGGGCGCTTCCTCAACACCTACATCGAGAAGGGCATCTTCGATAAGGATCCCTTCGTCACCATCGACACCGAGGGTGTCGGCGACCTGATCCGCATCGCCGCCGAACGCGGGCGGGCGGCCCGGCCAGGCATCAAGCTCGGCATCTGCGGCGAGCACGGCGGCGATCCGGCCTCCATCGCCTTCTGCGAGGCGATCGGCCTGGACTACGTCAGCTGCTCGGCCTACCGCGTGCCGATCGCCCGGCTGGCCGCCGCGCAAGCCGCCATCGGCGAGCGCGAGAAGGACCGCTAGGTCCTGGCGACGCTCGCGCCCGCCACCGTCGACGACCTGCCAGCCGTCGCCGCCCTGGTGAACTCCGCCTATCGCGGCGAGACCTCGCGCCAGGGCTGGACCACCGAGGCCGACTACATCGACGGCCAGAGGACCGACGTGCCGGCGCTGCGGGCCGACCTCGCGGCCAATCCCCACGCGCGCATCCTGATGCTGCGGGCTGACGACGGCGCGCTTCTCGGGACCGTCTGGCTGGAGCCGGTCGAGGGCGGCGAGACCTGGTACCTCGGCATGCTGACCATCCGGCCGGACCTGCAGACGGCCGGGCTGGGGCGGAGCCTGCTGGAGGGCGCGGAGGCCCATGCGCAGGCTGCGGGCGCCCGGCGCATCCGCATGACGGTGGTCGCCATCCGCGAGACCCTGATCGCCTGGTACGAGCGCCGCGGCTATGGGCTCACCGGCGAGACCCGGCCATGGCCTTACGAGGACGAGCGGTTCGGCCAACCGCGGCGGGACGACCTGAGCTTCGTGGTGCTGGAGAAGACGCTCTAGCCGCCCAGGCGTCGGCGCTCGTCCATGAGCCGCGCCCCGGCGGCCGCCAGGATGAAGGCGCAGAGCACGCTCGAGGGGAAGATGTAGCGCGCGTCGGCGGCGGGAGCGGCGACGAACAGCAGCGCGGGATAGGCGAAGGCGCCGCCCAGCAGAGCCAAGAGCAGCAGGCGCACGGGGCTGCGCCGCAGCCACAGCACCGCCACCGCGATCGGCGCCAGCAGATAGAGCCAGAACGGCCGGCGCCAAAGCTCCGCCTGGCGCACCGTGAGGTAGGCGCCGAGCTTGCCCAGCGCGGCCGGGTGGGCCGGCGCCAGACCGTAGGGATTGGCGATGATCTCCAGGTTTGACGGATAGAAGATCCCGTCTCTCGCCATGCCCATCTGCTCGATGAACACGGCGGTGCGATGAGCGAGGTAGCAGCCGAACTCCGCCTTCACGGCGAGGGGCCAGATCTGCTGCATCTCGCCGCCCGCGTTGGTCTCGATAATCCGCGGCGCGCCGGGAATTGGCCGGAAGGCGAACTGCAGATGGCGGGGATCGTAGGCCATGCGGATCTGCTTGGGGCTGATCGGCCAGCCGTTGGTCGTCGGCGGCGGCAGATAGACCTTGTCGGCGCAGGCGGAGATCCCGATCAGGTCGAACTGCTGGGCGCCGCTGAAACTGCCGGAGTTCTCCAGCCGCTTGAAGTCCGGCAGCCGCCAGTGCGTCGTGGCCCAGGCGAAGGCGAGGGCGATGACCAGGCAGGCGGTCGTGAGCGAGCGGGTGCGGGGCGGGATGGGCGCGCCCAGGAAGGGCCGCCAGATCATCAGCGCCCCGAAGCCGACTTGAGGCGCAGCTTATGCCTCCCGAAGCGCGGCCGTCATTAACCCTTTTTTCCGCGTGACAAGTCCGGCGGCTTTGGGCCTCCTCGGCCCACAGGGTTCGGGGGGACTTCATGGCTCAGGCGTTCGATCCGGCCGCGGCGACGGCCGCCTACCTGGCGCAGCTGCCGCCGGCGCTGCACGAAAAGGCCCGGGCCTACACCCAGGGCGGCCACTGGCTGATCCTCTGGGGCGCGATCGTCGCGGTGGCGGTCAGCTGGATCATCCTGCGCTCCGGCGTGCTCGTGCGGGTGCGCGAGGGCGTGGAGCGCAAGAAACCCAGGCCCTGGCTGGCCGTGGCGGCGGTGATCGTCGTCGACGCCCTGCTGGAGCTGGTGCTGAGCCTGCCGTGGGAGGTTTACGCCCACTGGTGGCGGGAAAAAGCCTATGGCCTCACCAGCCAGGGCTTCGGCGGCTGGGTCTCCGAACACCTGCTGGGGGCGGCGATCTCCCTGCCGGTCGTGGCCCTCCTGGCCTGCCTGATCTATGCGCTGATCCGGCGCGCGCCCAGGACCTGGTGGCTGTGGGGCGGCGTGGTGACCGGCGTGGTGTTCTTCGTGCTGAACATCATCCAGCCGGTGCTCATCGAGCCGCTGTTCAACAGCTATACCCCGGCGCCGCCCGGCGCGGTGCGTGACGAGGTGGTCGCCATGGCCAAGCAGGTCGGCGTGCCCCACGACAAGATCCTGATCTACAACGGCTCCAAGCAGTCCAACCGCTACACGGCCAACGTCGCCGGCGCGTTCGGCACGGCGCGCGTCGCCATGAGCGACGTGATGTTCAAGAAGGACGCCGACCTCGCCGAGGTGCGCGGCGTGGTGGGCCACGAGATGGGCCACTATGTGCGCGGCCACGTCTATTGGCTGTCGCTGGCCTACGGACTGATGACGCTCGCGGGCCTGTTCCTGGTGGACCGGCTGTTCCCGCTGGCGCTGCGGCTGACCGGCGCGAAGGGCGTGACCGGCCTCGCCGACCCGGCCGCCTATCCGGTGGTGGCGATCATCCTGGCGGTCCTGGGTCTCCTGGCCACGCCGATCACCAACTCGATCACCCGCATCGCCGAGGCCGACGCCGACCGCTTCTCGGTGGTCAACTTCAACGAGCCGGACGGGCTCTCCGCGGCGCTGGTGAAGACCATCGAATACCGCGCCGCGACCCCCTCGCGCCTGGAGGAGATCATCTTCTACGACCATCCGGCGGTCGGGAACCGCATCCGCCGGGCCATGGACTGGAAGGCGACGCATCCGAAGGCCAGTTCTCGCCCCAGCCCGTAGTTCAGGTGTCATCCCGGTCTTTGGCCTGCGGCCAAAACCGGGATGACACGGAATCCGAGCTACCGCTTGCGGACGAACACCGTGCCGGCGGAATAGCCCGCGCCGAACGAGCAGATCAGGCCGGTGTCGCCGGGGGCGAAGTCGTCGTTGGCCTTGTGGAAGGCGATGATCGAGCCGGCCGAGGAGGTGTTGGCGTATTCGTCGAGGATGATGACGTTCTCGCCCGGCGCCGGGTCGCGGCCCAGCACGCGGCGGCCGATCATCTCGTTCATGTTGATGTTGGCCTGGTGCAGCCACAGGCGCTTCAGCGCCGTGGGATCGATCCCCAGATCGGCGGCGTGCTCGACGATCATCTCGGAGACCATCGGCACCACCTCGCGGAACACCTTGCGGCCCTCCTGCATGAACAGCTTGTCCTTCTGGCCGACGCCCTCGGGCGCCCCGCGGTTCAGGAAGCCGAAATTGTTGCGGATGTTGTTGGAGAACTGGGTCTTCAGCCGCGTGCCGAGGATCTCCCAGCCGGCGCCCTCGTCGGCCGCGTCCGCCCGCTCGACGATGGCGGCGGTGGCCACGTCGCCGAAGATGAAGTGGCTGTCGCGGTCACGGAAATTCAGGTGGCCGGAGCAGATCTCCGGATTGACCATCAGCACCGCGCGCGCCGAGCCGGAGGCGATGAAGTCGTGCGCCGTCTTCAGCCCGAAGGTGGCCGAGGAGCACGCGACGTTCATGTCGAAGGCGAATCCTTCGATGCCCAAGGCCTGCTGCACCTCGATGGCCATGGCCGGATAGGCGCGCTGCATGTTGGAGGCGGCGCAGATCACCGCGTCGATCCCGGAGGCGGGCTTGCCCCAGCGGGCCAGCGCGTCCTTGGCGGCTTCCACCGCGATCTCGGCGAGGATCGACAGCTCCTCGTTGGACCGCTCCGCGATCGCCGGGCGCATCAGCTCGGGGTCCATCAGGCCGGTCTTGTCGACCACGAATCGCGACTTGATGCCGGAGGCCTTCTCGATGAACTCCGCCGAGGAGGGGGTCAGCGCCTCGATCCGGCCGGCGGCGATGGCCTCGGCGTTGGCGGCGTTGAACCGCGCGACGTAGGTGTTGAAGGTCTCCACCAACTCGGCGTTCGATAGGCTCTGGGGCGGGGTGTAGAGCCCCGTGGCGGCGATCACGGCGTCCGGCAAAGCGGGCCCTCCACTGAAGAGGCGGAGTGATAGCACGCGTCAGAAATGGGTCACCAGCCGATGTGGCCGCAGGGCCACAGGCGCCGGCCCGTCACAGCTTTGCCGCAGAACCAACCCACCGCCGCCGGGGTTTGTGGCCCACCTGCGGGAGGCTCATGGGGGAGCTGTTCGCGTACGAGTAGGAGTTCTAAAAAAATGAAAGCTCTCATGGCTGCGGCGTCCGCCGCCGTTATCGTGTCCGCTATGCCCGTGATCGCCGCGGCGCAGACCGCCGTCCCGACCGGGGTCTATGGCACCATCGGCTACGACGACACCCACGACACCGGGGCCAACCTGGGGGCCATCCAGGGCCGCCTCGGCTACCGCTTCAACAACTGGCTGGGCGTCGAGGGCGAACTGGCTGGCGGGGTGAAGAGCGACAACGTCTCCACGACCGTGGGGACCACCACCGTCACCGGCAAGGCGAAGATCTCCCACCAGGAGGCGATCTACGGGGTGGGCTTCCTGCCGCTGGGGACCAACTGGGACCTGATCGGCCGGGTCGGCTACGGCCACACCAAGGCCAAGATCGACAGCGCCACCGTGACCGGCCCCGGCGTGTCGGCCAGCAACCTGTCGGCTTCCGGGGACGGCAATTCCTGGAACGTCGGCGCGGGCGCCCAGTACCACTGGGACGGCATGAACGGCGTCCGCGCCGACTACACGCGCGAGGAGTTCACGGGCAACAGCTCGGGACACGCCGACGTCTGGGCGATCGCCTACAGCCATAGGTTCTAGGCCAGCGACGACCAGCGAAGACGGATCGGCCCTCTCCGGACCCCCGGGGAGGGCTTTTCCTTGACCGGACGGCCCCCGGCTCGCGACATAGGGCGCGGAGGACATGTCAGTGCTGAGCCAAGCCTTCCTGGTCCAGGTGGCCGCCTCCGGGGCGGCGGTGGCGGCGCTGGTGGGCCTGGCCGCCTGGGCGCGCATCGCCCGGCCGCTCAATCCGCTGGATGACGCGACCGCCCGCTTCTACCTGGGCGAAGAGTTCCCCGGCTGCCCCATCGAGCGGCTGTGGGTGGCGACCGACGGGGCCGGCGCGCTGGCCAGGTCGGGCGCCTCGGCCCTGGTGCTCTGCCGGCTGGGCGACGCCTATGTGGCCCGCCAGATCCCCTGGGCCCAGGCCATGGCCGCGGCGTTCCGCAACGGCCAGATCACCCTCGACCTCGCCGACGTGGCCGCGCCCAGGGCGGTGATCACGCTGCCGGCCTGGCCGCCCGCGGATCTCGCCGCATGACCAGCCCCGCGTTCGACCCGGTCACGCTCGCCACGCCGTTCTTCATCCTGACCGTGATCCTGGAGATCGGCCTTGGCCGCCTGAACAAGGTGAAGGCCAACTACGAGACCAAGGACACCGCGGTGTCGCTGCTGATGGGGCTGGGCTCGACCATCGCCGGCGTGATGATCGCCGGCGTCAGCTTCGCCGCCAGCCTGTGGGTCTACCAGCACCGGCTGTTCAACATCCCCATGACGGCGATCTGGGCCTGGGCGGCGGTCTTCCTGCTGGAAGACCTGACCTACTACGGGTTCCACCGGCTGAGCCACGAGCGGCGCATCTGGTGGGCGGCGCACGTCAACCACCACTCGAGCACCCACTACAACCTCTCGACCGCGCTACGTCAGACCTGGACCGGCGGCATCGCCGGGACCTGGGCGCTGTGGCTGCCGCTGTCGCTGCTGGGCTTCCCGCCGGCCATGGTGGCCATCGAGAAGGGCATCAGCCTGGTCTACCAGTACTGGATCCACACCGAGGCGATCCGCCGGCTGCCGCGCTGGTTCGAGGCGGTGTTCAACACGCCCTCGCATCACCGGGTGCACCATGCCAGGAACCCGCGCTACCTGGACCGCAACTACGCGGGCATCCTGATCGTCTGGGACCGGCTGTTCGGCTCCTTCCAGCCGGAGCTGGACGCCGAGCCGTGCCGCTACGGGATCGTCAAGAACCTCGGCACCTTCAACATCTTCCGGGTCGCCTTCCACGAGTGGATCGCCATCGGCCTGGACCTGGTGCGCCAGCCCCGCCACGCCCTGGGCTGGCTGTTCGGCCCGCCCGGCTGGAGCCCCGACGGCAGCCGCGAGACCAGCGCGGCGATCAAGGCGCGGTGGGAAGCCGGGCAAACGGCTCCGGAACAGACCAAGGCCCGCGCGGCCTAATCCCGCAACAATGGAAGCGAAAGCCCGGAGACGGGCCGGGCGCTGAGCAGCTCCTTCTTGAAGCGGAACAGCTCGGCGGGCCTGCCGCCGGTGTCGGCGTCCATGCGGCCGAGGCCCTCGACCAGCTCGGCGCGTTCCAGGGCGCGGCGGAAGTTCTGCTTGTGCAGCGGCACGCCGGCGACCGCTTCCACCGCCCGCTGCAGGGCCGACAGGGTGAAGGCCTCGCCCATCAGCTCGAAGATCACCGGGCGGTACTTGATCTTGCCCCTGAGGCGCGAGACGGCGGTCGCCAGGATCCGGCGGTGGTCGGAGAACATCGGCTCGCCCACCGCGGCGGCGAGGTCGCGGGCGAGCGGCGCGGTGTCGGCGCGGTCGCGGGCCACCTCCTGGGCCAGGCCGGCCTCGTACAGCAGTTCGTAGCGCTCCAGCACCCGCTCCTCGTTCCACGGCGCGCCGTCGAGGGCGAAGGCCAGCCGCGCCCGGGCCAGCCGCTGCGGCGCGTCGGC
>JAQGIX010000408.1 GCA_028290925.1 Phenylobacterium sp.
TGGGGAGGGCAAGGGGAAGCCCGATCTCTTTGGCGACCCTCTGGATGAGGGCCTCGACCGGTTCGTCCGGGTCGGCGAGGTCTTCGGATTCCAGGCGCTCGTCGAGCAGCTTGAAGACGTCGAGCTGTTCGTCGTCTTCCACCTCGTCCCAGATCAGCGCCTCGACGGCGCCGCGGATGCGGGCCTTGCGGGCCGCCACGCGCCGGGCGGTGATCTCGTCGGCGCGGTCCGTCTCGAGGCGGGCCTCGCGCCGGGCGTCGCGCCGCAGCTTGGCTTCCAGCGCCAGGGTCTGGCGCAGCGCCCGGCCCATGCGGTGGAAGGCCAGGCTGAGCGCCTGCTTCTGCTCAGGGGTCTCGGCGGCCAGCGCGCAGGCCTGCAGGTCTTCGGCCAGGCTGGCCGCCTGCTCCGCGAAGCGGGCCAGGAGCCGGCCGTGCCGCTCCATCATCTCGGTGTCGCTGTCCATAGAAAAAAAGAAGAACATAGAAGCGGCCGGGAGTCAAGCTTTCGTGCGGAAAAAATTCGCCTCAGGGTGGCGATTCTGCGTGCGGCTTGGGCATGTGCGGCCTCCCGAGGCTGTCGGCGCCGATTCCGGTTGCCCGCCGCCAAGCTTGCTCCGCAGCGTCCGGAACGCACCCGCGAGCGCAGGCCAAGGCGACCGCCGCCGCGACGACAGAAGGACGAGCCCGTGACCGTGACCCGCGTGACCGAACCCAGCGCCGAGCCTTCCCGGATGGCCCGCCGCGCCTTCCTGCAGGCCGCAGCCGTGGTGGCCGCCGCCGGCCCGATCATGACCGAAGCCACCCTGGCCCAGGCCAAGATGGCCTCCCAGCGCTTCGGCGTGCTGCCTCCGGACGCGGTGATCATCAACGCCAACGAGAACCCGCTCGGACCCTGCCAGGCCGCCTGCGAGGCGATCACCAAGATCCTGCCGCTGGGCGGCCGCTACGACCGCATGGGCGAGCTGGACGCGCTGACCAACGAATACGCCGCCCTGCACGGCCTGAAGCCGGAGAACATCGCCTTCTACGCCGGCTCCTCGGAGCCGCTGCACTACACGACGCTGGCCTTCACCTCGCCGACCAGGAGCCTGGTCATGGCCGATCCGTCCTACGAGTCGGCCGCCGCCGCGGCGCAGGTTTCCAAGGCGAAGGTCTACAAGGTGCCGCTGACCGCCACCTTCGCCCACGACGTCAAGAAGATGGTCGCCGCCGACCCGGCCGCCGGCCTGATCTACATCGTCAACCCGAACAACCCGACGGGCACCATCACGCCGCGCGAAGAGATCCTCTGGGCGCTGGAGAACAAGCCGGCCGGATCGATCCTGCTGGTGGACGAGGCCTACATCCACCTCTCCGACGAGCAGCACGTGCTGGACCAGGTGGCGGCGGGCAAGGACCTCATCGTGCTGCGCACCTTCTCCAAGATCTACGGCATGGCCGGCATCCGCTGCGGCGTGGCGATCGCCCGCCCGGACCTCCTGGAGAAGCTGACACCCTACTACCAGAACGCCATGCCGGTGACGGCGCTGGCCGCGGCGCGCGCCTCGCTGGCCGACAAGGCGCTGATCCCGACCCGCAAGAAGTGGATCGCCGACAGCCGCGTCGAGACCATCGCCTGGCTCAAGGCCCAGGGCTACAAGCCGATCGGCGACTCGCACTCCAACTGCTTCATGATCGAGACCGGCCGCCCGGCGAAGAGCGTGATCGCCGGCATGCAGAAGCAGAACGTCTACATCGGCCGCATCTGGCCGGTCTGGCCCAACGCCGTGCGCATCTCGGTGGGCACGCCGGAGGACATGGCCAAGTTCCGGACCGCCTTCAAGACGGTGATGGACGCCCCGGCCCTGACGGCGGCCGAGCCGCGGGCCGGCTCGCGCGGGCCGGTGGGGATGAGCCGCTCGAAGTTCCTGTCGTAGGTCAACGGGGCGGCGATTCTTCGCGCTCGGCGAGCACGAACCGCGGTCCCGGGCCGGCGCGTCCGGCGCGGTCGTCGGGATTGTAGAGCGCGCACTTGGCGAGCGACAGGCAGCCGCAGCCAATGCAGCCGTCGAGCTTGTCACGGGTCCGCTGCAGCATGGCGATCCTGGCGTCCAGGCCGCCGCGGACATGCTCGCTGATGCGCCGCCAGTCTGCTTGCGTCGGCGCGCGGTCCAGCGGCAGCGTCGCCAGCTCCGCCTCGATCTCCGCCAGGGTGAGGCCGAGCTGCTGGGCGATCAGGGCGAAGGACAGCCGCCGGATGTCCGAGCGCAGGAAGCGCCGCTGGTTGCCGCCGGTGCGGACCGCGCGAACCAGGCCGCGACCCTCGTAGAACCGTATCGCCGAGACCGAGAGCCCGGTGCGCTGGGCGAGCTCGCCGATGGACAGCAGTCGGTCCGGCGTCATCTGGCCTTGTCCTTCAACTTAAGAGCTTGACCTCAAGTTAGCTTGAGGTTGTAGGCCCGGCAAGAGCGCGATCCCGCGCGCTGAAAAAAGGACAAGACCGATGCCCTCATCACGACTGGAGCACGTGAACGTCACGGTGGCCGATCCCACCCAGGCGGCGAAGCTGATGCAGGACCTGTTCGGCTGGCAGGTGCGCTGGGAGGGGCCGGCGCTGAATGGCGGCCATACGATCCATGTGGGCTCCGACAGCCAGTACCTGGCGCTCTACGCGCCCCACGTGGGCGCCGGACAGGCGGCGGAGTTCGCCAGGAGCCGCCCGCTGAACCATATCGGCGTGGAGGTGGACGACCTTGACGCGGCGGAGCAGCGGGTGGCGGCCGCGGGCCTCAGGCCGTTCGGCCACGGCGACTACGAGCCGGGCCGGCGGTTCTATTTCCTCGACCCCAACGGCATCAAATACGAGGTGGTCAGCTACCGTTGATGGACGAGGGCGACCCCGGACGAGGCCGGGGCGAGATGGGGATTGACGGGTCCGATCGATCGTGTAATTAACACACTGGTTATTTAACAGGATCGCTAATGACACCCGATCTCGACCCGATCAGCGCCACCCTGTCGGCCCTGGCCGACCCCACGCGGCGCGCCATCCTGGCGCGGCTGAGCGAGGGCGAGGCGACGCCGGGCGAGCTGGCGGCGCCGTTCGACATCAGCCTGCCGGCCATCTCGCGGCACCTGAAGGTGCTGGAGAGCGCCGGCCTGATCTCGCGCGGCCGCACCGCCCAGTGGCGGCCGTGCCGGCTGGAGGCCGAGCCGCTGCAGGCCCTGGACGGCTGGCTGGAGCGCTACCGCCGGTTCTGGGACGCCAGCTTCGACAAGATGGACGCCTACCTGGCCGAGCTGAAGACCAAAGAGGCGAAGGACCAAGCCCCCGAAGGAGACGACGATGCCGCTGGATAATTCCGAACTGCGCGACGACGAGCTGCTGATCACCCGCACCTTCGAGGCCCCGCCGGCCCTGGTGTTCCGGCTGTGGTCGCAGGCCCAGCACATGCAGCGCTGGCTGGGGCCCAAGGGCTTCACCTGCACCCATTGCGAGATGGACTTCCGCCCGGGCGGCAAGTGGCTGGCCTGCATCGAGTCCGAACAGAGCGGCCCTTTGTGGATGGGCGGCGAATTCCACGAGATCGAGCCCGACCGGCGCATCGCCTTCAGCTTCGGCGACCGCGACCCGGCCGCCAACATCCACCCCTCGACCGAGGTGGTGGTGACCTTCACCGACCGCGACGGCGGGACCCTGCAGACCTTCCACCAGACCGGCTTCCCGACCGCGGCCTTCCGCGACGGCCACATCGTCGGCTGGACGTCGGCCTTCGAGAAGGCCGAGGCCTATGCCCGCGACCTGGCCGAGGTCTCGACGCCGGTGGTCTCGGCCTTCCGCTGGGTCCCGGAGTTCGCCCGCGGCCAGGTGCGCGACCTGCGGGTCCGCTGGGCGCTGGAGGAGGCGGGACGGCCCTATCTCACCCAGCTGCTCGAACGCGGCGAGCAGGGCCAGCCCGGCTATCGGGCGCTGCAGCCCTTCGGCCAGGTGCCGGCCTACCGCGAGGACGGGATCGCGCTGTTCGAATCCGGGGCCATCGTGCTGCACATCGGCGAGACCAGCGCGGCGCTGATGCCGCAGGACCGGGAAGGCCGCGCGCGGGCCATGGTCTGGCTATTGGCGGCGCTGAACTCGGTGGAGACCGTGGTCCAGCAGCTGGGCGAGATCGACGCCTTCCACTCCGGCGAGGCCTGGGCGCAGGCCCGCCGGCCGGCGGTGGTGGAGCGGGTCCGGAAGCGGCTCGGCGAACTGGCGCAGGCGCTGGGCGACAAGGACTATCTGGAGGGCGAGTTCACGCTCGGCGACCTGATGATGGCCTCGGTGCTGCGGATCATCGACGATACCGACCTGGTGGCCGGCGAACCGCGGCTGAAGGCCTACCTCGCCCGCTGCGAGGCGCGCCCGGCGTTCCAGCGGGCGCTGGCCGCCCACCTGGCCGATTTCACGGCGGACCCGCCGCCTCAGTAGGGGTTCCTGGCCATCAGTTCGGCGTCCTTGGCGCAGGCGGCGGGATCCGGTGCGGGTCCCGCTTGCCGCGCGGCGGCGACCTCGGCGCGGGCGGCGTCGAGGTCCGAGCGGAATTGCGCATTCCCATGCAGGGCGGCGACCAGGATTGCGCCGTTGTCGCGGCCGGCCTCGACGGCGCTCAGCGAATGGACGCCGCAGACCAGGCGGTTCTCGCCGAACGCCCGGGCGCGGATCAGGATCGGCGCGGCGCGGTCGGGGGCGAGCTCGGCCATGATCAGCCCCACCGCCCAGCTCCAGGTGTTGTGGCCTGACGGATAGTCCGGGCTGGCGGCCAGCGCCGGATCCCTGGGCAGGCAGATCGCGCCTTCGTCGCGCAGGTAGGGGCGGGGCCGCTTGTAGATGTCCTTCGGCCGGTTGGTGACGCGGCTGGCGTCGGGGCCGACCTTGGCGATCAGCGCCAGGGTGCGCGGCGCGGTCTTCGGCGTCAGCTCGACGCCCAGCGCGCAGGCCAGGTCCTTGACGATGCCGGCGGAGTTGGCGTCGTTCTGCGCCATCGGCCAGCGGGGCTGGTTCTCGTAGGCGCGGGTGGCGCGGTAGATGGCCCGGTCGGCCAGGTCGCGGGGATCGCCCGGCGTGGGCGCGGGCGGCAGGACGGCGTAGGTGTCGGGGACGGCGGCGCCCAGGTAGCCCGGCGCCGGCCCGGCGGGGCCCATGGGCGGGGCGGCCAGCCTGGCCTGCTGGGCGGCCGCGCCGCCGACCACCAGGATGACGGCGGTCCCCACCGCCAGCGCGCCAAGCTTCAACCGCATGTCCGAACTCCCACGACCAGGGCTCCGTGTCGCAGAGCTGTGCGGCGGATTCAACCGCGAGCGGCGCAGCGCCCCCGAAGGGGCGCCACGATCAGGCGAACAGCTTGGCCCAGCGGGGCCTGTTGCGGGTCTTCCAGCCGCCGCGGTGCCAGGCGTCCGAGGCGATCAGCGGGACGACGGTGGTGGCTTCGGCGAACACCATCTGCTCCCAGGTGACGTCGACCTTGCCCCAGGAGCAGGCCTCCTTGAGCGTCGAGGAGGAGCAGGCGCCGTCGCGCACGTCGGCGACGGTGATCTGCACGGCGTATTTGTGCATCTCGGCCTGGTGGCCGAGGATCTCGGCGCAGACCACGGTGTCCTGGGCGAAGTTCTTCGGCACGCCGCCGCCGACCATGAACAGGCCGGTGGTCCCGGCGGCGATCTTGATGTCGGTGAGCTCGCGGAAGTCGGCGACCGAGTCGATGGTGAGATAGGGCTTGCCGGCCTTCATCCGCTCCACCTGGTGCTTGACCAGGCCGAAGCCGGCCGACGAGTCGGTGAACGCCGGGCAGAAGATCGGCACCCCCTCGGCATAGGCGGTCTGGATCAGCGAGCCGGGCTTCTTCGCATTGCCGGCCGCCAGCCACCTGCCCATCTCGTGGATGAACTCGCGGGAGGAGTAGGGGCGCGGCTCGAGGGCCTCGCACAGGTCGTAGATCGTCGCGTCGCAGCTCTGCAGCTCCTCCTCGTCGATGTAGGTGTCGTAGATGCGGTCGATGTAGAGGTCGCGCAGGTCGCGGTCGTCGACGCCGCCGTGGGCCTGGTAGTGCTTGAAGCCCAGCGCCTCGAAGAAATCCATGTCGACGATCGAGGCGCCGGTGGCGACGATCACGTCGATCATCCCGTACTTCACCATGTCGCGGTAGATGTGCATGCAGCCGCCGGCCGAGGTGGAGCCGGCCAGCGTCAGCCAGGTGGAGCAGGCGGTATCCTCCAGGCTCATCGACCAGATGTCGGCGGCCCGCGCCGTGTCGCGGCTGGTGAAGCTCATCCGGCGCATGGCGTCGATCACCGGCCGGGCGTCGTACTGGTCGATGGCCACGTGCTCGACGGTCTTGGCCAGCAGCTCGGCCTTGCGGTTCGACTTCTGAACGTCAGCGTTCATTCCCGAGGGTCCTCAAGAGTTTGAGCGCCCGTCCATAGGAAGTGCGCGTCCGGGACGGAGCGACCGGCCGCGCCTGTAACTAGCAAATCTCGGGTCGGGTTACCGCTTCCGCCGCTTCTTGCCGGCGGCGCCCTTGGGCCGCGACAGGCGCACGACCTTGCGGTCCTCCTCCTGCTGCTGCTCGCGCGGCAGGCGGATGCTGCGCCCGGCCAGGCCGAACATCGAGGCCATGGGGGCGTCGGCCACCGCCACGGTCTCGGCGTCGCCGAAGCCGTTGAAGCGGGTGTTCATGGCCACGCCGTAGGCGCCCAGCATGCCGATCTCGACATAGTCGCCCTCGCGGACGTCCTCCGGCAGCCAGAACGGGCCCGGCATGTGGTCGAGGCTGTCGCAGGTCGGGCCGTAGAAACGAAAGGGCTTCAGGGGGCCTTCCACTTCCGAGGCTTCGCCGGCGTCGTTGCGGTAGAGCTTCACCGGGAACGGCCACTTGGTGTGCGCCGCGTCGAACAGCGAGCCGTAGCTGCCGTCGTTCAGATAGAGCGCGTCGCCCTTCTTCAGCTCGACCTTGGTGAGGATCGAGGAGGCCTCGGCGACCAGGGCCCGGCCGGGCTCGCACCACAGCTCGGTGTCCTCGTGGACCATCATCTCGGCGAAGCCGCGCTGGATGGAGTCCACATAGTCGGCCATGGCCGGCGGGATCATGCCCGGATAGACGCTCGGGAAGCCGCCGCCCACGTCCACCACGTCGACCATGACGCCGGCCCGCACGATGGCGCGGCTGGCCTGGGCCATGGCGGCCTGGAAGGCGGTGGGGCGCATGCACTGGCTGCCCACGTGGAAGGAGACGCCCATGCGGTCCTGGGTGGCCCGGCGGGTGGCCAGCAGCAGGGCCGGCGCCTCGTGCGTCTCGGCCCCGAACTTGCCGGACAGCGAATAGGCCGCCCCGTGCGCGGAGACCGCGAGGCGGACGATCAAGGCCAGGTCGTCGGCGTTGCCCGTCGCCTCGAGGATCTTGGCGAGCTCCTCGTGGGTGTCGAGGGCGAAGGTGCGCACGCCATGGTCGAAGTAGGCGGTGCGGATCGCCGCACGGCTCTTCACCGGATGCATGAAGGCCACCCGCGCGCCCGGGGCGTGGGCGGCGACCAGCTCGACCTCGGGTATCGAGGCCACGTCGAAGGAGGTGACGCCGTTGGCCGCCAGGGTCTCGATCACCCACGGCGAAGGGTTCGCCTTGACGGCGTAGAACACGTCACCCTTGAAGTTGGCCTGGAACCAGTGCGCCGCTGAAGCCACCGCGTCCGGTCGCGCTAGTGCGACAGGACGTTCCGGAGACCGCTCGCGGACCAGGTCCAGGGGCGTTTGGTAAGCGTGCAATTCACGCAACCCCCACGGAATTGTTGAACCCAGACCGGCGTTAGCAGCGCTTGTTAGGACATCGGGTCCGCCGGGATTCGCGCAGATAGGGGTATCAGCGGGTGATGTAAAGAGTCTTACCAAACCAGGGGCGCCCATACTTGCCGAACAGCGGTCCCCGAAACGGCTAGATTGCGGCTCTTCTGCCCTGGGCGGGCGGCGAATCTGGGCGGGCGCCGCGCGCTGGACCGACCCGGCTCGCGCGTGTCATGAAGCCATCGCACGGCTGAGCGATCCAAGGGGGTTCAGGTCGCCTGCGCGCGCGCGATCGGGGGAAGCTCGCCGTCCATGTCCGACGCCGTCCTGTCCATTAGCAGCGCTTCCAAGACGTTCGGGGCCCGCCGGGCGCTGGACGGCGTCTCCATCCAGGTGAGCCGCGGCGAGATGATCGCCCTGATCGGCCCCTCGGGCTCGGGCAAGTCGACCCTGCTGCGTTCGATCAGCGCCCTGCAGACCATCGATTCCGGGGCCGGGCGCATCGAGGCGTTCGGCGCCCCCGTCCAGGCCAACGGCCGGATCAGCGCCGACGTGCGCAGGATCCGCACCCGCATTGGCTTCATCTTCCAGCAGTTCAACCTGGTGGGACGGCTGTCGCTGTTCACCAACGTCGCCCTGGGCTCGCTCGGCCGGATCGGCCGGCTGCAGGGCTACCTCGGCGCCTGGCCGGCGGAGACCAAGACCGCCGCCATGGCCGCGCTCGCCCGCATGGGCATCGCCGACTACGCCGGCCAGCGGGCCAATACGCTGTCCGGCGGCCAGCAGCAGCGCGGGGCCATTGCGCGCGCCCTGGTGCAGAAGGCCAAGATCGTGCTGGCCGACGAGCCGGTGGCCTCGCTGGACCCGGTCTCGGCGCGCCGGGTCATGGAGGCGCTGCGCACGCTGAACCACGAGGACGGGCTGACCGTGATGGTCACCCTGCACCAGGTGGACTATGCGCTCCGCTACTGCGACCGGGTGGTGGCGCTGAAGGCCGGCAAGGTGGTCTATGACGGCCCGGCCACCGGCCTGAAGCGCGAGCAGCTCACCGACATCTACGGGCCGGAGTTCGAGGACGTGTTCTGGGAGGAAACCCCGCAATGATCCGTCGCCGCCTCGCAAGCGCGCTGGGCCTGGCCGCCGCCGTCGTGGCGCTGGCCGCCTGCAGCCAGAAGCCCTCCCAGGCCGGCGGGACGCCCAAGGAGCTGACCTTCTCGATCCTCTCGGCCGAGAACCAGCAGTCCATGGGCCCGCTCTGGCAGCCGCTGCTGGACGACATGTCCGCCCAGATCGGGGTGAAGGTGAAGCCCTACTTCGCCACCAACTACACCTCGCTGATCGAGGCCATGCGCTTCGGCCAGGTGCAGGTCGGCTGGTTCTCCGCCGATCCGGCGCTGGAGGCGGTGAAGCGCGCCAACGCCGAGGTGCTGGGCCGGGTCGTCGACGCCGGCGGCGAGGCGACCTACGAATCCGTGCTGATCGTCAAGAAGGGCTCGGGGATCACGCTGGACAAGGTCCTGGCCTGCGGGAAGCGATATTCGTTCGGCATGGGCGACGCGAAGTCGACCTCCGGCACCCTGGCGCCTATGACCTACATCTTCGATCCGAAGGCGATCGAGCCGGCGAACTGCTTCAAGACCGTGCGCTCGGCGAGCCACCAGGCCAACTTCATGGCGGTGGCCAACGGTCTGGTGGACGTGGCGACCAACAACACCGTGGGCCTGCTGTTCTACAGGCGCGAGACCCCGAAACTGTCCGACAAGATCGAGGTGATCTGGACCTCGCCGCCGCT
>JAQGIX010000410.1 GCA_028290925.1 Phenylobacterium sp.
GTCAGCGGGCCGTCCGCCACCTTGATCGAATAGAACTCCAGCTCCTCGTGCCAGGCGGGCGAGGCGATGGAATAGGCGCGGACCAGCGGCTTGCCGTCTTCCTTGGTGAGGCCGACCATCACGAACTGGCCGCTGGCGAAGCGGAAGGCCGGGTCGCGGCTGGTGCGGAACGAGAACAGGCTCTCGGTCCAGTGCTGGACCCAGGTCACGGTCTCGAGGAAGAAGGCGCCGGACGCCTTCTGGGCCGGTTGGGCCACGATCACATCCGTCATTGCACTCATCTGCTCTCTAGCCCTCGCCGACCTAGATGTCGCCGCCGACGTTGGCCGCCTCGCCCGGGGCGCGCGCCAGGTGGATGCCGCACTCGGTCTTGTCCAGCCCCTGCCAGCGGCCGGCGCGGACATTGTCGCCGTCCTCGACCGGCTTGGTGCAAGGCCAGCAGCCGATGGAGGGGAAGCCCTGCTCCACCAGCGGATGGACCGGCAGGTCGTGCTCGGCCATGTAGGCGTCGAGGTCGCTCTTGGACCAGTTGGCCAGAGGATTGAACTTCAGGTGGGTCGCGGTCTGCTCGACCACCGGCAGGGACAGCCGGTCGCCGCCGTGGAAACGCTTGCGCCCGGTGACCCAGGCCTCGAAGCCTTCCAGGGCGCGGTCCAGCGGCAGCACCTTGCGGATGTTGCAACAGGCGTCGGTGTCGCTCTGCCAGAGCTTGGCCTGCGGGTCGCCGACGGCGAGGTCCTGGTAGGCGGGGCGCAGGTCGCGCACGTCGATCAGGCCGAGCCGCGCCGTCAGGCTGCGGCGATAGTCCAGGGTCTGGCCGAACAGCATGCCGGTGTCGAGGAACAGCACCGGGATCGAGGGGGCCACCTTGGCGGCGATATCGAGCAGCACGGCCGATTCCGCGCCGAACGAGGAGACCAGGGCGAGCTTGTCGCCGAACGCCTCGTAAGCCGCCTCCAGCACCGTGCGCGGATGCGCGTGCCGGAGCTCGGCGTCGAGCCGGGCGGCCAGGTTCACGCCCGGCCGGGGAAGTTCGTCGAAGGCCACGCTCACTGTGCTCTCTCCACGAAGGCGGGCGGACGATCGTCCGCCCCTCGTTGATAGACATGGCGGAAGCGGTGGGCGGCCCTTTCCCACTGCTCCGGGGTCGAGCCGTCCGCGGGCTCGAAGGCGTCGAAACCGCAGCGGACCATGAAGCCCGCCTGCTCGCGAAGCACGTCGCCGACGGCGCGCACCTCGCCCTGGAACCCGTAGCGTTCGCGCAGCAGCCGCGCCGAGGTGTAGGCCCGGCCGTCGCGGTACTTGGGGAAGGCCAGCGCCACCACCGCGATCCGCGGCAGGTCATAGGCCAGCGCCTCCACCGTCTCCTCGCTCTCCAGGCGCACGCCCACGGCGCGACCTTCCGAGAGCAGCCGGTCACCTTCCGCCTGGAAGCGGGTCAGCGAGATGATCACGTCGCCCGGGGGTACGTCGATATCGTCGGCCACCGCGGTGAAGGGATCCTCCACCAGGGCGAAGCGGCGGTCGTCGAGCCTAATGCGCGTCGGCATAGACGGCCTCCTTGAAGGGGGCGACGCCGGTGCGCCGGAAGGTGTCGAGGAACCGCTCGCCGTCCTTGCGCTCGCGCAGATAGACCTCGACCAACTGGTCGACGGCCTCGGCCACGCGGGTCGCCGGCAGGGCCGGGCCCAGGCTCTGGCCGACGGCCGCGTCCTCCGCGCCCGAGCCGCCGAGGGTGAGCTGGTAGAACTCCTCGCCCTTCTTATCGACGCCCAGGATGCCGATGTGGCCGACGTGGTGGTGGCCGCAGGCGTTGATGCAGCCCGAGATCTTGATCTTCAGCTCGCCCACCGCCTCGGCCCTGTCGGGATCGGCGAACCGCTCGGCGATATGCTGGGCGATGGGGATGGCCCGCGCATTGGCCAGAGCGCAGTAGTCCAGCCCCGGGCAGGCGATGATGTCGGAGACCAAGCCCATGTTGGGCGTCGCCAGGTCCACCTCGGCCAGCGCCGCATGCACCGCCGCGATATCGGCGAGCTTCACGTGCGGCAGCACCAGGTTCTGCTCGTGGGTGACCCGGATGTCGTCCTGGCCGAAGCGCTCCGCAAGGTCAGCCATGACCTCCATCTGCTCGGCGTTGGCGTCGCCGGGCGTCGCCCCGATGGCCTTCAGCGAGACCTCGACGATGCCGTAGCCGGGCTGCTTATGCGGCTTGACGTTGTTGCGCACGAAGCGCGCCAGGGCCGGATCGGCGGCCTTGGCGGCCTCGAAGGCGTCCGACCGGGCCGGCAGCTTCTCGAAGCGGGTGGGCGCAAAGGCGGCGCGGATGCGGGCGAGTTCGGTGTCGGGCAGGTCGGAGGTGTCGCCGGCCTTCTCCCACTCGGCTTCCACCTGGCGGGCGAATTCCTCGGCGCCGAGGGTGGCGACCAGGATCTTGATCCGCGCCTTGTTCGGATTGTCCCGACGGCCCAGGCGATTGTACACGCGCAGGATCGCCTCGAGGTAGGAGATCAGCCGCTTGGCCGGCAGGAACTCGCGGATCGTCGAGCCGACGTAGGGCGTGCGCCCCAGGCCGCCGCCGACCATCACCTCGAAGCCCAGCGCCCCGTCGCGGCCGCGGCGGATGGCCAGGCCGATGTCGTGCACGCGGGCCGCGGTGCGGTCCTTCACCGACGCCGTGACGGCGATCTTGAACTTGCGCGGCAGCCAGGAGAATTCCGGGTGCACCGTCGACCACTGGCGGATGGCCTCGGCCCAGACCCGCGGATCGTCCAACTCCTCGGCCGTGGCGCCGGCGTAGGGATCGGCGGTGACGTTGCGGATGCAGTTTCCCGAGGTCTGGATGGCGTGCATGTCGACGCTCGCCAGCTCATCCAGGATATCCGGCGCGTCCTTCAGCTTGATCCAGTGGAACTGCAGGTTGGTGCGGGTGGTGAAGTGGCCGTAGCCCTTGTCGTAGGTGCGCCCGATCTGGGCGAGCTTGC
>JAQGIX010000151.1 GCA_028290925.1 Phenylobacterium sp.
TTCGGCGACGCCAACCAGCACGGCATGGAGGGGGTGCGCTTCTACACCAAGGTGAAGACCATCACCGCGCGGTGGCCGGAGGGCGCCGTGGACGACAGCGCCTTCGTCATCCCGACCATGCAGTGACCGCGACCATGGGGCGGGTGAAGGTCTGGGGGTCCGTGATCCTGATCCTGGCGGTCTGCGCCGCCGGGGTCTGGGCGCTGTGGAATTTCGAGCTGCGCTGGCGGCCGAAGACCATCACCAAGCACCAGGCGGAGATCACCGGCCTGCTGGAGGCGTCGGGCTGGGTCTCGTCGGGCGGCAAGGGGCCGAAGCTCTACATGGTCTCCTACCGGACCTGCACCGACTGCATCCGCTTCAAGCTGGAGGAGGTCCCCAAGCTCGTGGCCAAGGGCGTGGACGTCCGCATCATCGAGATCGCCCGGCGCGACGTGAACGGCATGGCCAAGTCCACGCCGGCCGAGCGCGCCACCGTCGCCCAGCTGTGGCTGACCCGCGATTGGGGGCTGATGGAGCGCTGGGAGAAGGTTCCGGCCGAGGCGTGGACGGCGCCCGGCATTCCCCCCGCCGACGGCGACATGGGCCGCATGGCGGTGATCGAGAGCGGCCGTCAGCTGGTCGAGCGGCTGCGGCCGCTGTTGAAGGACAACGGGATCAACTTCGCCTACCCGACCCTGATCTGGTGGAACCAGAAGGGCGAGATGCGCGGCTGCGCCTGCGAAAAGCGCGACACCTACCGCTTCGTGCGGCGGGAGCTGGGGGCTTAGCGTCGGGCCCTATCGCCGCCGGCTGACGATGTCCTTGTTCAGCTGGCGGGTCTTGGCGCCCTGCCCGCGTTCGGCCTCGGTCTTGACGGGGCGCCGCGTGTGGTTGGCCGAGTGGGTCACCGGTTCGTCGATGTCTTCGCCCCATTCCTCTTCCGGCTTGTCCTCCTGGCCGAGCTTATGGACGTCGACATTGGGCGGCGTGCCCTCGCCCAGATCGCCGATGCCTTGCCCCTGGGCCGGGGTGGGGGTGCGGAAGGTGCGGTCGTCGTCGGCCATGGAAGGTCTCCTTCTGCCTGAGGGCCTAATCCCTCGCCGCGCGCCCTGTTCCTTGCATGGGCCCCGCAGCCCGGCTAGGCGGGGACGCAGATGCCCTCCGCCCTGCAAGCCGCCTATGACGAGCGCCTGGACGCGGGCGACATCGCCCCCGATCCGGCGCAGCAGGCGGGCCTGGCGGCGCTCAAGCGGCTGGAGGCCGATCTGGCCGCCGCGCCCGCACCGAACGGCCTGACGCGCATCTTCCGAAAGGCCCCCGCCCCGCGCGGCGTCTACCTGTTCGGCCCGGTGGGCCGCGGCAAGTCCATGCTGATGGACCTGTTCTTCGAGACTGTTCCATTCAGTTCCAAGCGGCGCACGCACTTCCATCTCTTCATGGGCGAGGCGCACCGGCTGATCGACGCCTGGCGCAAGGGCGACGCTGCGGCCCGGAAGGCGCGTTTCGGCCAACACAAAGGGGATGATCCCATCCCGCCCTTGGCCGACGTGGTCGCCGCCGAGGCTCGCCTGCTCTGCTTCGATGAATTCCAGGTCACCGATATCGCCGATGCGATGATCCTGGGGCGGCTGTTCGAGGCGCTGTTCGCCCGCGGCGTGACCCTGGTGGCCACCTCCAACCGCCCGCCGGAAGAGCTCTACAGGAACGGCCTCAACCGCCAGCTCTTCCTGCCGTTCATCGACCTCCTGAAGGCCAATGTGGATGTCGTCGAGGTCGCCGGCGCCCACGACTATCGGCTGGACCGCTTGCGCGCCGCCGGCACCTGGTTCTCGCCCAACGATCCTGACAATGCGCGCACCTTCGAAGCCTTGTGGCGCGACATGCTGGGCAAGGCCGAGGAGCTCGGCGCGACGCTGGAGGTGCTGGGCCGCAGGATCACCCTGCCGCATGCCGCCGGCGGGCTGCTCAGGGCGACCTTCTCCAGCCTCTGTTCCGTGGCGCTCGGGCCCAACGACTACCTGGCCATCGCCGCGGCCTTCCACACGGTGTTCCTGGAGGACGTGCCGAAACTCACCGCCAACCGGCGGGAGGAGGCGCGGCGCCTGGTGATCCTCATCGACGCCCTCTACGAGGCGCGCGCCCGGCTGATCGTGCTGGCCGAGGCGGAGCCCTTCCAGCTCTATCCGCGAGGCGACGGCGCCTTCGAGTTCGAGCGCACGGCCTCACGCCTGCAGGAGATGCGCTCGGCGGATTGGCTGGAGGAGCGAGCTTCCTCTCCCCCCGCGTAGCGAGAGGGGCGAGGCGCTCTAGGCCCTGAGGCTGTCCACTAGTTGCCGGGCGTAGGGGCGCAGTTCTGCTTCTGCGCGGACCACGATGGTCAGTTCGCGCAGCGCCCAGTCGTCGGCCAGGTCGACGACGCCCAGCGCCATGGTCTTGGCGGCGCGGGCCGCAGTGGTCTGGGGCACGACGCCGACGCCCACGCCGCATTCCACGAGGCGGCAGACCGCGTCGAAGCTGCGGAGCTGGACGCGCAGGCGCAAGGGCCGTCCCTCGCGGGCGGCGCGGGCGGCCAGGAACCGCTGCAACGAGCTCGAGCGTTCCAGACCGACGAATTCACAGTCCAACACCTCGGCGAAGGTGACGCTCTGGCGCTTGGCCAAGGGGTGGTCGGCGGCGGTGACCACCACGAAGCGATCGGAACGGAACGGGTAGGTGGTGAGCGCGCCCACATCGACGGTGCCGGCGACGATGCCGATGTCGGCGACGCCCTCGGCGACCAGGCCGACGATCTCGTCCGACAGCCGCTCCTCCAGGTCGACGCTGACCTGCGGATGTTCGGCCAGGAAGGACGACAGCGCCTCGGGCAGGAATTCGGTCAGCGCGTTGGTGTTGGCCAGCAGCCGCACCTCGCCCGACATGCCGCCGGCGAAGGCGCCCAGGTCCTCCTTCAGCCGCGCGCTCTGGGCCAGCATGGTGCGGGCGTGCTTCAGCAGCGTGCGGCCGGCCTCGGTGGGGACGACGCCTTGGCGCGAGCGGGTGAGCAGTGGCGCGCCCAGCGCCTCCTCCATGCGGCGGATGCGGGTGGAGGCGGCGGCCAGCGCCAGGGCGGCCCGCTCGGCGCCGCCGGTGATGGAGCCGGCGTCGACCACTTCGCAGAACAGCTTCAGGTCGGTCAGGTCGTAGCGCATCCTTCGCCTTTCGCGAAGGAAGCCTACAGCAAACACGCATTGCGGCGGGAGGGGAAAACGCTCCAAGTTTCGGCGTTGGCGAAGGTGGCGGGCTTTGCATCCCACCTTTGCTGACACCCCCGAGCAAGGTCCGAACGGACTTGGCTCAGACCTTGAGTTTTGGGCGTTTTCAACTCCGACGCCGCGAAGCTCCCGAGGTTGAAAACGCCTGGGGCGGGTCTAAAAGCCCCGGGGTCGACAGAACGCGGAGGCCCCAGACCATGAGCGACGCCGCCAAGCCCCCTCGAGGCCGACCGCTCTCCCCGCACCTGCAGGTCTGGCGCTGGCACATCACGATGGCCACCTCGATCGCGCACCGGGCGACCGGCGTGGCGCTCTATGTGGGCGCGCTGATCGGCGCGGCCTGGGCGATTTCGCTCGCCCGTGGGCCGGAGGCCTACGCCACCTTCAAGCACCTGCTGGGCTCGCCGCTGGGCAAGCTGGTGATGTTCGGCCTGACGGTGAGCTTCTTCTACCACCTGGCCAACGGCGTCCGGCACCTGGTCTGGGACACCGGCAAGGGCCTGGACGTGAAGACCGCCAACGCCACCTCGGTGCTGGTGTTCGCCTTCGCCGCCGCCGCGACGGTCGCCGTCTGGGCGATCGCGGCCATGACGGGAGCCCTCTAGATGGTCAGCTATCGCACGCCGCTCGGCCGGGCCCGCGGCCTGGGGTCGGCCAAGCACGGGGTTGGCCACTGGATCTCCGAGCGGGTGGGCGCGATCGCGCTCGTGCCGCTGACCCTGTGGGGCGTGTTCGGCGTCCTGCGCCTGGCGGCCGGCGACTATGGCGCGGCCGTCGCCTGGATCAGCGACCCGCTGAACGCGGTGCTGATGGTGCTGCTGATCGCCATCAGCTTCTGGCACATGCACTCGGGGATGCGGGTGGTGATCGAGGACTACATCCACGTCACGCTCAACAAGAGCGCGCTGCTGATCCTGAATCTCTTCGTCTGCGGGCTGGCCGGGGCGCTGGCCGTCTTCTCCATCCTGAAGGTCGCGCTGGGAGGCGCTTGAGGACCCCATGGCGACTTACGAATTCATCGATCACAAGTACGACGTCGTGGTGGTGGGGGCCGGCGGCTCGGGCCTGCGCGCGGCGCTGGGCTGCGCCCAGGCGGGCCTGAAGACCGCCTGCGTCTCCAAGGTCTTCCCGACCCGCTCGCACACGGTGGCGGCGCAGGGCGGCATCTCGGCCTCGCTGGGCAACATGGGCGAGGATGACTGGCGCTGGCACATGTACGACACCGTCAAGGGGTCGGACTGGCTGGGCGACCAGGACGCCATCGAATACCTGTGCCGCAACGCGCCGGCCGCGGTCTACGAGCTGGAGCACTGGGTCGTGCCGTTCTCGCGCACCGAGGAAGGCAAGATCTACCAGCGGGCCTTCGGCGGCATGACCCGCAACTACGGCGAGGCGCCGATCCAGCGCACCTGCGCGGCGGCGGACCGCACCGGCCACGCCATGCTGCACACCATGTACGGGCAGGCCCTGGCGCAGGAGACCGAGTTCTTCATCGAGTACTTCGCCCTCGACCTGATCATGGACGAAGGCGTCTGCCGCGGCGTCACCGCCTGGAAGCTGGACGACGGCACCCTGCACCGCTTCCAGGCGCAGCAGGTGATCCTGGCGACCGGCGGCTACGGACGGGCCTACTTCTCCAGCACCTCGTCCCACACCTGCACCGGCGATGGCAACGGCATGGTGCTGCGCGCCGGCCTGCCGCTGCAGGACATGGAGTTCGTGCAGTTCCACCCGACCGGGATCTACGGCGCCGGCTGCCTGATCACCGAGGGGGCGCGCGGCGAAGGCGGCTACCTGACCAATTCCGAGGGCGAGCGGTTCATGGAACGCTATGCGCCGTCAGTGAAGGACCTCGCGCCGCGCGACATGGTCAGCCGCGCCATGACCATCGAGATCCGCGAGGGCCGCGGGGTGGGGCCGAAGAAAGACCACATCAACCTGCACCTCGATCACCTGGATCCGAAAGTATTGGCCGAGCGACTCCCAGGTATTTCGGAGAGCGCCAGAATATTCGCTGGCGTAGACGTCACTAAAGAGCCCATTCCTGTACTTCCAACAGTCCATTACAACATGGGCGGCATCCCTACGAACTTCTATTCCGAGGTGGTCACCAGGGCCGGCAAGAATCCCGACCAGGTGGTGCCGGGCCTGATGGCGGTGGGCGAGGCGGCCTGCGTTTCGGTGCACGGCGCCAACCGCCTGGGCTCCAACTCCTTGATCGACCTGGTGGTGTTCGGCCGCTCGGCGGCGATTCGGGCCGGGGAAACCCTCAAGGCCGGCGACAGCCAGCCGGAGCTGAAGCCCGCCATGACCGACGGCCACCTGGCCCGCTTCGACGCCCTGCGTCATGCCGATGGCAAGGTGTCGACCGCGGCGCTCAGGCTGGAGATGCAGATGTCCATGCAGGAGGACGCCGCGGTGTTCCGCACCGGCGCCAGCCTCAAGTCGGGCGTCAAGCGGCTGGCCGCGGTGCATGGCCTGCGTCGGGAGCTGAAGGTCTCCGACCGCGGGATGATCTGGAACACCGACCTGATGGAGACCCTCGAGCTCGACAACCTCATCGGCCAGGCGGTGGTGACGGTGACCGCCGCGGCCAACCGCACCGAGAGCCGCGGGGCCCACGCCCGCGAGGACTTCCCCGACCGCGACGACGCCAACTGGATGAAGCACACGCTGACCTGGTTCGACGACAAGACCGGCAAGGTGAAGATCGACTACCGGCCGGTGCACGCCTTCACCATGACCAACGACATCGCCTACATCCCGCCCAAGGCGCGGGTGTACTGAGGCGCGTGATGGCCAAAGCCGCCCCGCAGCTCGCTTCCGGGATCACCTGGTTCCACTCGCACCACTTCCCGGACGGCGAGCGGACGCAAGGCGTCAAGCCGGCCGACATCCTGGCCGAGGAAGCCAAGGCCATCTTCCGCCACGGCGTGGCCGGCAAGAGCGTGCTCGATATCGGCGCCTGGGACGGCTACTTCTCCTTCGAGGCCGAGCGGCGCGGCGCGGGCCGCGTGCTGGCCACCGACCACTTCTGCTGGTCGGGCGAGGGCTGGGGCACCAAGGCCGGCTTCGACCACGCCCACAAGCAGTTCAAGTCGAAGGTCGAGACGCTGGACATCGACGTGCCGCAGATCTCGCCGGCCACGGTGGGACGCTTCGACGTCGTGCTGTTCCTGGGCGTGCTCTACCACGTGAAGGACCCGCTGCGCTGCCTGGAGCAGGTCGCCTCGGTGACGGCTGAGATGATGGTCATCGAGACCGAGACCGCCTTCGATCCCTTCCCCTGGCCGCTGATGCGCTACTACGAGGCCAATTCGCTGGCCAACGACCCCACCAACTTCTGGGCGCCCAACAAGGCCTGCCTGGAGGCCATGTTCCGGGACCTGGGGTTCAAGCGCACCGAGATCCGCCGCCACCCCTGCGTCCGGCCGAGCTGGCGCAACCCCGACCTCTATTGGAAGCGCAACCGGGTGGTGATGCATGCCTGGCGCTAGCCCGATCTTGAAGGACAGACCCTGATGGTCCAGCTCACCCTTCCGAAGAACTCCAAGGTCACCCAGGGCCGCCACCATCCGGCGCCGGAAGAGGCCAAGCGGGTGAAGACCTTCCGGGTCTACCGCTACGATCCCGAGCAGCCGGACAATCCGCGCTGGGACACCTACGATGTCGACGTGGACGCCTGCGGGCCGATGGTCCTCGACGTGCTGATCCACATCAAGA
>JAQGIX010000153.1 GCA_028290925.1 Phenylobacterium sp.
ACCGCGCCCGGCCCGACCGTGGCGCCTTCCTCGGCGGAGATTTCGGAGAGCACGCCGTCGGCCGGGGCGGCGACCTCGAGGCTGACCTTGTCGGTCTCCAGCTCCACGAGGATCTCGTCCTTGCGCACCGGATCGCCCGCCTTCTTCGCCCAGCGCGCCACGGTCGCTTCCGTGACGGACTCGCCCAGCGCCGGCGTCATGATGTCGGCCATTTTCGATGCGCTCCTTAAGTCTTCAACACACAAACATAGTCGGTCGGTCGGGCCGCGCCGATCAGGCGAAGGCCTCGGTCAGGAAGGTCTCCAGCTCCTTCAGGTGCCGGCTCATCAAGCCGGCCGCCGTGGAGGCCGAGGCCGGGCGGCCCACATAGCGGGCCCGCTTGGCCTTGATGTCCAGGCGCTCCAGGGTCAGCTCCAGCCAGGGATCGACGAACTGCCAGCCGGCCATGTTCTTGGGTTCTTCCTGGCACCAGACCAGTTCGGCGTTCCGGAACCGCTTCAGCTCGCCCGTCAGCGACTTGAGCGGCCAGGGATAGAACTGCTCGAGCCGCAGCACATAGATGTCGTCGCGTCCGGCCTTCGCCCGCTGGTCGATCAGGTCGTAGTAGACCTTGCCCGAGCACAGGATGACGCGGCTGATCTTGTCGTCCGGCTTCAGGGTGATCCCGCCCACGTCGCAGCCGGCCTCGGCGCCGTCGATCATCACCCGGTGGAAGCTCGTGCCCTCGGCCATGTCCACGAGGTTGGAGACCGCCCGCTTGTGGCGGAGCAGGCTCTTGGGGGTCATGACGATCAGCGGCTTGCGGAACTCCCGCAGCATCTGGCGGCGCAGCGCATGGAAGTAGTTGGCCGGGGTGGTCGGATTGACCACCTGCATATTGTCCTCGGCGCACAGCTGCAGGAAGCGCTCCAGGCGGGCCGACGAATGCTCCGGCCCCTGGCCCTCGTAGCCGTGCGGCAACAGCATGACCAGGCCGCTCATCCGCAGCCACTTGCGCTCGCCCGAGGAGATGAACTGGTCGATCACCACCTGGGCGCCGTTGGCGAAGTCGCCGAACTGGGCTTCCCACAGGTCGAGCGTGTTGGGGTCGGCCAGCGAGAAGCCGTACTCGAAGCCCAGCACCGCCTCTTCGGAGAGCGCCGAATCCAGCGCCTCGAAGTGGGCCTGGGTGGGGCCGAGGTTGCGGAGCGGGAAATAGACCTCCTCGGTCTTTTGGTCGACCACGCCCATGTGGCGCTGGGAGAAGGTGCCGCGCACGCTGTCCTGGCCCGAGAGCCGGACCGGATAGCCCTGGTCGAGCAGGGTGGCGAAGGCCAGTTGCTCGGCCGTCGCCCAGTCGATCCCGTGGCCGGTGTCGATGGCCTCGCGCCGCCCGGCGATCACCCGATCGATGGTCTTGTGGACGGTGATCCGCGCGGGGATGGAGGTGATCTTGTGGCCGAGGTCGAGGAGCTTCTGCTTGGCCACGCCGGTGACGCGGCTTTCCTCGCCGCCCGGCAGGGTCAGGCCCGACCACTTGCCGTCCAGCCAGTCGGCCTTGTTGGCGTGGTAGCTCTTGCCGCCCTCGAACTCCTGGTCGAGGAAGCCGTCGAACTCGGCGATCCAGCCGTCGATCTCGGCTTGGGCGGCGACGCCCTCGGCGACCAGGCGCGAGGTGTAGAGCTGCCGGACGGACGGGTGGTCCTTGATCTTCTGGTACATCAAGGGCAGCGTCATCGTCGGATCGTCGCCCTCGTTGTGGCCGAACCGCCGGTAGCAGAACATGTCGATGACCACGTCCTTGCCGAACAGCTGGCGGTATTCGGTGGCGACCTTGGCGGCGAACACCACGGCCTCCGGGTCGTCGCCGTTGGCGTGGAAGATCGGCGCCTCGACCATCAGGGCCACGTCGGAGGGATAGGGCGAGGAGCGCGAGTTCTTCGGGCTGGTGGTGAAGCCGATCTGGTTGTTGACGATGAAGTGGACGCTGCCGCCCACGCCGTAGCCGCGGAGCCCGGAGAGCGCGAAGCATTCGGCCACCACGCCCTGGCCGGCGAAGGCCGCGTCGCCGTGCATCAGGAGCGGCATCACGTGGCCGCGACCGGCGCTCGGGGTCTGGCGCAGGGTATAGGCCTGCTTGGCGCGCGCCTTGCCGATCACCACCGGGTTGACGATCTCCAGGTGCGAAGGATTGGCGGTCAGCGACAGGTGGACGCTGTTGCCGTCGAACTCGCGGTCCGACGAGGCGCCCAGGTGGTACTTCACGTCGCCGGAGCCCTCGACGTCGGAGGGTAGCGACGAGCCGCCTTGGAACTCATGGAAGATCACGTGGTAGGGCTTGCCCATCACGGCGGCCAGCACGTTCAGGCGGCCGCGGTGCGGCATGCCGACGACGATGTCCTTCACGCCCAGCGCGCCGCCGCGCTTGATGATCTGCTCCAGCGCCTGGACCATGCTCTCGCCGCCGTCCAGGCCGAAGCGCTTGGTGCCGGGGAAGCGGCGGTGCAGGAACCGCTCGAAGCCTTCGGTCTCGATCAGCTTCTTCAGGATGGCGACCTTGCCCTCCTTGGTGAA
>JAQGIX010000004.1 GCA_028290925.1 Phenylobacterium sp.
GTCACTTCATGGCCGCTACGGCTTCCTTGGGCGCGTTTCGGGGATCGCGGGGCTGCTGCCGGTGGCCGTTGCGATCGCACGCCAGCGGGCATCAAACCCAGACACAGATCGGTTGCGTTAGGGCGACGCCCTGCGGCTTCAGAGAGAGGCTAGCGGCGCATGGATGTCTGGGATGGGTCGAAAGCCGTCTTCGGCTCTGGCCTCTGGAGCGGACTTCCGGAACGGCCGCTACGGGTGGAAAGTGGACGCTTTGGTTTGCCGCCAGCGAACAACCTCGCAGTCGTCCTAGGGTTCGCTGTCGCCTCGGCCTACCCAGGCCCCGTCGCCGCGTCGTGGCGTATTTGATCCAGGGAAATCTCGCGGACGCAGTCGCCATAGAGCCGGCGCGCATAGGCGAGCTGTCCGGCCTTGTCGGCGGGCGAAAGGCGTACGCCCACTTTCTCCGCTTCCTCAAGGAAGCGGGCGGCGGCGCTGTCGGTCTGAATAAGGAGCCGCCGTGTGGCGACGAGGCCGACGAATAGGCGGTCGCGCTCGGCTGGCTGCAGCCGTCCGGCGTTGATGGTCAGGGTGTTGATGGTGTCCATTGCGGCCCGCTCTTCCGGCTGGAGCTTCATCTGATCGTTCGCGAAGAAATAGGCTCGCGAATAGGCCAGCAGCCGATCCCGCGGAACATGGCTGACGATCTGCATCGCCTGCGCGGCCTGCCAGGCGTCGCTTTGCACGGCCCGCAGGCGCCAGTTGTAGACAGGCATGACCGGCGCCGGCGCGCCGTCGTCGCGCGAGGCCACGAGCACGGCGCGCATCGCATTGAGCCTCGACAGGGCGCACCCGTGCAAGGAAAGGCGAAAGTAGGAGCCAAGCGCGTCCTCATGGAGTTCGGCGTCCATCGCGTCCTCGGCCTCGTGGACGCTGCGTATCCAGTGGATCTGCTCGACCGCCTGCTCCGCGGCCAGCGCGGTAAGCACGCCCACGACGATGATGGCGTATTCCTTCAGGAACTCGCGCAGGCCGTGCCACGGCTTGGGTTTGTGGATGTCCATGCGCCCCCCGGCGGTGTCACTGGAATTGACTGTAACCAGACTCTCCGAATGCCCGCTATGGGCCGAAAGCGGACGTTGATGGCGGGCCCTAGAGCGGACGTTCGGCCGCTCGCTGGATGCCTGGTCTTAGGACAGAGGCGAGCGCGCCTGGCGCTTAGCTGCCTTTGGCGAATCCCGCCGCGCCGCGCCCTAGTGCTGGCTCTCCGGCATCTTCACCACGAGGCCGTCCAGCGCGTCGCTGACCTTGATCTGGCAGGAGAGCCGGCTGTTGGGCTCCACGCTCTCGGCGAAGTCGAGCATGGATTCCTCCATGGCCGACTTGTCGCCGGTCTTATCAAGCCACTCAGGCTGAACGTAGACATGGCAGGTGGCGCAGGCGCAGGCCCCGCCGCAGTCGGCGTCGATGCCCGGGATGTTGTTCTTCACCGCGCCTTCCATCACCGAAAGGCCGGTCTTCACGTCCACGACGTGCTCGGTCCCGTCGAACTCGATGTAGGTGATCTTGGCCATGGTCCGTCTCAAACGCCCGCCTTAGGAGGCGACCTCTTTCATGGAAATGGATGGGTTCGCAAGCCTGCCCTTGTCGACCGGCCTGCGACTTAGGATGAGCTGCTTGCCCATCATGAACTCCGGCGGCGAATTGATCGCCTCCACCGACTGCAATTGGTCGCCCTTCAGGTGGAACACCGCGAACTTGCCGCTTGCGGGCTCGCCGCGCAGCAGGATCTGGTCGACGTCGAAGGCGTAGCCGGCGATCTGCAGCTTCAGATCGTACTGGTCCGACCACTGCCAGGGCACCTCGCCGGCCGGCGCCGGCCGGCCGGTGATCGCGGCGGCCGCCTGCTTGGCCTGCTCGAGCGCATTGGGCACGCTCTCCATGCGGAACATGCGGTCGTAGATCGGCATCGGCCGGTGGGTGACGTCGCCGATGGCGAAGATGTTCGGATCCGAGGTGCGGGCCTGCAGGTCGACGACGATCCCGCGCGCGGTCTCCAGCCCCGCATCGCGGGCGATCTCGTCGTTGGGCGTCGCGCCAACCCCCACCACCACCGCGTCGCAGGCGATCGTGCGGCCGTCGGCCAGCGTCACGCCGGTGACCCGGCCGTCCTGGCCCTCGAAGCCCTTGACGCCGGCGCCCAGCTCGAAGATCACGCCGTGCTGCTCGTGATAGCCCTTGAAGAACGACGACAGCGCCTCGCAGGCCACGCGGGCCAAGAGCCGCTCCTCGCGCTCCAGCACCACCACCTCGGCGCCCAGCGCCCGGCCGGAGGCGGCGACCTCGAGGCCGATATAGCCGCCACCGACCACCGCCAGCTTCTTGCCCGGTCCGATGGTCGCCTTCAGCAGCTCGGCGTCGGCGGCCGTGCGCAGGAACATGACGTGCTTCAGGTCCGCGCCGGGGAGCGGCAGGGCGATGGCCCGCGCGCCGGTGGCGATCACCAGGATGTCGTAATCCAGGGCGGACTCGTCATCGAGATGGACGCGCTTGGCGCTGCGCTCCAGCCGCACCGCCCGCTTGCCCGGCCGGAAGTCGATGGCGTGCTCGCGGTAGAACTCCAGCGGCTTCAGCTCGAGGTCCTCGGCGTTGGCCTCGCCCTTCAGCCAGGCTTTCGACAGCGGCGGACGCTGGTAGGGCGGCAGGGGCTCCTCGCCGATCAGCGTGATCGGGCCCGGATAGCCGAACTGGCGCAGCAGCGCGGCCAGCGTGCCGCCCGCATGGCCCGCGCCCAGGATCACCACATGTGCGGCCGGATCGCTCATGGGTCTCGGATGCCCAAAAATGACGCGAGCGTCAACTTCTTAGCTAGAGGAGCCGGTCCGCCAGCATCTTCTTGGTCTCGGCGATGGCCTTGGCGGGATTGAGGCCCTTGGGGCAGACCTGGGCGCAGTTCATGATCGTGTGGCAGCGGTAGAGCTTGAAGGGATCCTCCAGCGCGTCCAGCCGCTCGCCGGTCGCCTCGTCGCGGGAATCCACCAGCCAGCGGTAGGCCTGCAGCAGGGTCGCCGGGCCCAGGTACTTCTCGCCGGTCCACCAGTAGCTCGGGCACGAGGTGGTGCAGCAGGCGCACAGGATGCACTCGTAGAGGCCGTCCAGCTTCTCGCGGTCCTCGGGGCTCTGGATCCACTCCTTCTGCGGCTGCGGCGTGTCGGTGTGCAGCCAGGGCTCGATGGAGGCGTACTGGGCGTAGAACATGGTCAGGTCGGGGACCAGGTCCTTGACCACCGGCATGCTGGGCAGCGGGCTGATCTGCACGTCCTTGCCGGGGACCTCTTCCCAGCCGTGGGTGCAGGCCAGGGTGTTGCGGCCGCCGACGTTCATGGCGCAGGAGCCGCAGACCCCTTCGCGGCAGGACCGCCGGAAGGTGAGCGTCGCGTCCATGGTGTTCTTGATGTGGATCAGCACGTCGAGGACCATCGGCCCGCAGGCGT
>JAQGIX010000006.1 GCA_028290925.1 Phenylobacterium sp.
TGCCCAGGCCGGTGATGTAGCCGACCTCCTCGTCGATCACCTCCTCCGGCAGGCGGAAGCGCGGGATCTGGCTGCGGATCATTCCGCCGGTCTTGCTCTCGCCGTCGTAGATGACCAGCTCGTAGCCCAGCGGGGCCAGGTCGCGGGCCACGGTCAGCGAGGCCGGGCCGCAGCCCACCAGGGCCACGCGCCGGCCGTTGGAATGCGCGGCCGGGGCCGGCAGCCTGGCCGTGATGTCGGCCTTGTTGTCGGCGGCGACGCGCTTCAGGCGGCAGATCGCCACCGGCTCGTCCTCCACCCGGCCGCGCCGGCAGGCCGGCTCGCACGGGCGATCGCAGGTGCGGCCGAGGATCCCCGGGAAGACGTTGGACGTCCAGTTGACCATGTAGGCGTCGGTGTAGCGGCCGTCCGCGATCAGGCGGATGTACTCCGGCACCGGGGTGTGGGCCGGGCACGCCCACTGACAGTCGACGACCTTGTGGAAGTAATCAGGGCCCCAGCTACTGGTCCGCTGCAAAACGCATTCCTTCCCGAAACGCTCTACTCTCGCGGGGGCTGGCGGACTGCTGACGGCAGAGGGGCCTGGCCGGACGCGCGACGCGGCGTTGATTTGCAAAGGTTACGTCCCCGGGGACGGCGAAGCCAAGCCTTTCCTGACCGTTGTTCCGCGAATTCGCGGCGTTCAGGGCGCTTCGGGAGCCGATCGGCTCAAGCGAACGTGACCCCGGGCATGGTTTTCCCCGCAGGCGGGGCATTGGCGGGCGTCAAAAGTAAATGATACCTTAATAGTCGGGAGCCCCCGGGTGCGGGGGCCGGGAGACCAGAGCCATGACGCCGGAACGCGACGTCTATCCTACGCCTCAGTCCCAGACCTGGCCGAGCGCGCCTGCGGCCCCGCGCGACGGGGACGCCAGCCCCGCCACGCTGTTCCAGGAGATCAACGAGCGCCGGGCCCGCATCGAGAACCCCGAGCTGCTGCGCCACCTGCGCGGTCTCTAGCCCGCCGCCTCGAGGCCGCCCGTCAGACCCCGAATATCCAGCCGTCGTGCAGCGCCGTGAGCTGGGTGTTCTGCAGCACCATCTCGCCGCCGCCGGTCATGTCGATCACCACGTTCGCCCCTTGCTGGGTGACGGCGTAGGTGTTGCCCGGATCCACCTGGACCCGGTCGCCTTCGGCCGGATTGAAGTCGGTGACCGTGCTGACCCCGGCGCCGGAGGAGATGTGGAAGGTGTCCGCGCCCAGCCCGCCGGTCAGGGTGTCGTGGCCCAGGTCGCCGGACAGCCAGTCGTTCCCCTGGCCGCCGTAGAGCAGGTCGTCGCCCTGGCCGCCGCGGACGATGTCGTTGCCCGCGCCGCCCTGCAGGGTGTCGTTGCCGAGGTTGCCATAGACGATGTCGGCGCCCTGGTCGCCGAACAGCACGTCGGAGCCCTGGCCGCCGACCACCCAGTCGGCGCCGTCGCCGCCGTGGATGGTGTCGTTGCCCTGGTTGCCGTTGAGGTCGTCGAAGGCGTAGCCGCCGTTGATCACGTCATCGCCCGCGCCGCCGCGCAGGTAGTTCACCCCGTTCGCGCCGCCGGTGATGGTGTCGGGCCCGGTCCCGCCGGTCAGCGTGTCGCCCATCTGGGCGCCCGTGAGCACCGCGCCGCCCGCATCGGTCGGGGTGGTGATGGGCGGCGGGGGCGGGCTGGTCGGTGTGGTGGTCGACGTCCCGCCGCCGCTCGGGATCGTCCCGCCGTTGGTGTAGGGGTTCGAATCCCACGCCCGGATGTAGTCGATGTTCATCTGATTGACGGCCGGGGTCGAGGCGTCGGCGCTGCCCGCCCAGGATCCGCCCATCGCCAGGTTGGCGATCATGTACATCGGGCTGTGCATGTCGGCCGGGGTGGCGACCTGCATGATCTGCTTGCCGTCGTAGAAGAAGGTGATCTTGTCGGCTTCCCAGTCCACCGCGTAGGTGTGGTAGCCGCTGGAGAAATCGCCCACGTTGGCGGCCTGGCCGACGGACGTATGGCTGCCGGTCTGGTCGGTGTGCACGGCGGCGTAGGCGGTGCTGGTGTCCTTGCCCAGGGCCTCCATCACGTCCAGCTCGGGCGGCCAGGCGCCGCTGGCGGGCATCAGCCAGAACGCCGGCCACAGCCCATCGCCCTTCGGCAGCTGGGCGCTCATCTCGAAGTAGCCGTAGGTCTGGGTGAAGGAGTGGTTCGTCTCGATCAGGCCCGAGGTGTACTGGTACGACCCCATGGCCGGCAGGCCGGCCTGGTTGTAGCCGAGGTACTGGGCGATCGCCGGATCGACCTTCTGGGCGGTGAGCGTCAGCACCCCGTTGTTCACCGTCCAGGGATGCACCGAGGCGGTCGGCGCGTAGTTGGCGTTGACGTACCACTCCTGCTCCGCGTTGCCGGGGATCGAGGAGCCGTTGCCGTTGGGGTCGACGAAGGCCGTGGTCGTGGACCAGGCGCCTGACGATCCGTTCCATAGGTTCAGCGAATTGAACTCGTCGTCGAAAGTGAGCTTCGCGGTCATTTGGAGTCCCTCGGGGCCGGCGCGTGATCCGTCCGTCACGCCGGGGGGACCCTATTGACCGAGGTCAGATGGGCTCTTCGACAAGATGTCGCACAGTCTCCCTACAGCACAGCTTGGGCGTTAAACTGGATGTCCGCCACGCAACATTGCCTCTTTCCGGACATATTCAGCAACGCCGAAGAATGCGCCCGGGACCGCCTTGCCGGAGCCGCGATGCGCGGCGAACAGCGTTGGAAATGAGACCGCAACCCAAAACGTCTGCGGCGTCGCGCCACGCGGCATCCCGCCACGGCCGAGGTGCGACGGTTTGGCGAAGATCGGCGGATATTCGGCGCGCGGCGAGAACGCCGGTCTCCGTGGCGACCGCTGAGACCCCCCTCGCGGGCGGTCCCCGGCCAAACGAAAGAAGCCCCGGAGGGGTCTCCGGGGCTCCTGCGATTTGCGGTGGCGGCCGGCTCAGCCGCCGTAGCCCTCGGGCAGGTCCTCTTCCTTGAGGAGCTCGTCCTTGGAGACCTTCTTGTCCTTCACCTTGGCCTTCTCGATGATCAGGTCGACGACCTTGTCCTCGAACAGCGGCGCGCGAAGTTGGGCCTGGGCGTTCTGGTTCTGCCGCAGCAGGTCGAAGATCTGCTGGGCCTGGGCGCCGTAGCGCAGCGCCTCCTGGCGCATCGCCTCGCCCAGCTCCTGGTCGGAGACCTGGACGTTGTTGGCCCGGCCGATCTCGGCCAGCACCAGCCCCAGGCGAACCCGGCGCTCGGCGATCTTGCGATATTCGGTCTGCAACTGCTCGTCGGTCTTGGCCGCGTCGTCTTCCGGCAGGCTGCCGTTGGTCTTGTCCTGCTGCACCTGGGTCCAGATCACGGCGAACTCGGCCTCGACCATCTTGGGCGGCAGCGGGAAGTCGTGCTTCTCGTCCAACTGGTCCAAGAGCGCGCGCTTCAGCTTGAAGCGGGTGGCGCTGGCGTACTGCTGCTGCAGGTTGGCCTTCAAGAGCTCCTTGAGCTTCTCCAGGTTCTCCACGCCCAGCCGTTCGGCCAGCGCGTCGTCGGCCTTGGCGTCCACCGGCGCCTTGACCTCCTTCACCTTGGTCTCGAACTCGGCGTCCTTCCCTTTCAGCGCATCGACCTGGTAGTCGGCGGGGAAGGCCACCTTGACGGTCAGCTCGCTGTCGGGCTTGGCGCCGGCCAGCTGTTCTTCGAAGCCGGGGATGAACTGGCCGGAGCCCAGCACCAGCTCCACGTCCGTGGCGGAGCCGCCTTCGAAGGGCTCGCCGTCGATCCGGCCGATGAAGTCGATGACGACCATATCGCCGTCCTTGGCCTTCACCGTCTTGCCGGTCTTCGGCTCGTAGGTGCGGTTCTGCGTCGCCAGCTCGCCCAGCGCCTCGTCGACTTCCTTGTCGGTCGGCTCATAGACCGGCCGGGTCAGGCTGAGCTTGGTGAGGTCCACCGGCTCGAACTCCGGCATCACGTCGACGGCGATCTCGTAAGCCAGGTCCGCCTTGCCATCGAGGACGTCGGCGAGGTCGCCCACCGGGTTCAGGTCCGGCTCGCTGGCGGCGCGCACCTTGTGCTCGTCGAGCACCTTCTGGGTGGTCTCCGACAGGGCCTGCTCGAGCACCTCGCTCATCAGGCCCTTGCCGTAGAGCCGGCGCACGTGGGCGGTCGGCACCTTGCCGGGCCGGAAGCCCTTGATCCGCAGCGTCGGGGTGATCTCGGCGATGCGCGCCTCGAGCTTGTCGGCGAGGTCCTGGGCGGGGATGGTCACGCCCCAGACGCGGCTGAGGCCTTCGGCCGACTTTTCAACGACGTGCATGGACATTCTTCGGATTCCGGAGCGTCCGCGGAATGGCCGCGCCCGCTGGTGGCTAGATGAGGACGAGCGCCGCCTGTTGGCCGGGCGGCGCGCGGGCGCCCTTATGTCATGGCGCCGGGCCCGGTCCAAGTCCAAACCCCCCCAATCCAGCCGGGCGCAAGGTCCAGGCTTGACGCCGCGCGCCGGCCCCGCGACAGCAGGGGCCGAGCGGATGTGGCGGAACTGGTAGACGCACTGGATTTAGGTTCCAGCGCCGCAAGGCGTGGAGGTTCGAGTCCTCTCATCCGCACCAGGAGCGAGGCCGCGCCACGGCCTCAGCTCTCGTATTTGTCGGCCACCATGCGGTTCAGCAACCGCACGCCGTAGCCGGTGGCGCCTTCCGGGATGGTCGGCACGGCCGACGGCTTCTTCCAGGCGGTCGGGGCGATGTCGAGGTGCGCCCAGGGCAGGCCGTTGATGAACTTCTGGATGAACAGCGCCGCGGTGATCGAGCCGCCGGGGCGGCCGCCGGTGTTCTTCACGTCGGCGATCATCGACTCGATCTGGCGGTTGTAGGCGTCGGGCAGCGGCATGCGCCACAGGGGCTCGCCCTCGGCCTGCGAGGCGGCCAGCAGGTTGCCGGACAGCTCGTCGTTGTTGGAGAACAGCCCGGCGTAGTCATTGCCCAGCGCGATGATGACCGCCCCGGTCAGGGTGGCGAGATCCACCATGAACTTCGGCTTGAAGCGGTCCTGGCAGTACCAGAGGGCGTCGGCCAGCACGAGGCGGCCCTCGGCGTCGGT
>JAQGIX010000012.1 GCA_028290925.1 Phenylobacterium sp.
GCGGTGATCGTCAGCGTCCTGGAGCAGATCTGCGCGCCGATGGTGCGCGTCGGCAATCTGGACCAGCTGGCCCCCCAGCTCCCGGGCATGAAGAAGAACCGCCGCGATAGCAGCTGGACCATGCCGCTGGGCGGCGATCGGAACTACAACCTCACCGTCCTGCCGCAGGGCGTGAACAAGGACGTCTGCCTGGCGGAGGTGCACTTCGCCGTCGGCCAGGACGCGCCGATCGCCAAGGCGGTCAACATCTGGGCCTTCCT
Source organism: Phenylobacterium sp. (assembly GCA_028290925.1). Lineage (GTDB taxonomy): Bacteria > Pseudomonadota > Alphaproteobacteria > Caulobacterales > Caulobacteraceae > Phenylobacterium. The sequence continues at coordinate 261 of JAQGIX010000012.1, forward strand.
GCACAAGCCCGAGCTGATCCTGCAGGCCAACTACGTGGCGGTGGACGCCGACGGCGTGAAGCGCGTGCGGAAATCCTGGGAGCACCTGGAGTCCAACTCGTCCACGGCGGTGAACTTCACCACCTGGCGCAAGCCCGACGACAGCCCGCTGAACCGCAGCTACGACACCGGCCAGCTGTACTACCAGGAACGCAAGTTCTGATGGCCTGGACGGACGCCGCGGGTCTCGGCGGCGTCCTGATCATCCTGATCGCCTACGCCGGCGCCACCACCGGTCGGCTCGATCCGAAGCGCGCGGCCGCCCTGGTCGCCAACTTCGTCGGCGCGAGCCTGATCCTGCTGTCGCTGGCCCGCGACTTCAACCTTTCGGCCGTGGCCATGGAAGGCGCGTGGGCGCTGGTCTCGGTGATCGGCCTGGCGCGGCTCGGCTGGAAGCGGCTGCGCCGCTAAGGCGTCGCGGCGAACGGCGCGAAGGCCGCCGCAACGGCCTCATAGGCCGGGCGCTTGAAGGGCACGATCAGTCCCGGCGCCTCGGCGAGATACCCCCACCGCCAGGCCTCGAACTCCGCCGGGGGATGGGCGCCGAGGTCGAACTCGGCAGCCTCGCCGTCGAAGCGGAAGGCGAACCACACCTGCCTCTGGCCCTTCCAGCCGCGGGCGACCTTCGAGCCCTCGGCATCCGGCGGAAAGTCGTAGGCGATCCAGCCGTCGGTGCGGCCGAGCGGGGTGACGCTGACCGCCCCGGTCTCCTCGGCGAGCTCGCGGCGGGCGGCGGCCTCCAGGTCCTCCCCAGGATCCACGCCGCCTTGCGGGAACTGCCAATTATGCGGCGGCGGGGTGTTGGCGCGCCGGCCGAACCAGACGCGGCCGTCGGGATGGAACAGCGCCACGCCCACGTTCGGCCGATACTGCGAGAGATCCATCTAGCGGCGGGTCGCCAGCGCCGAGGCGGGCGTCAGCTGGAAGCCCCGGTCGCTGAGGGTCCCGGCCCAGTGGGCGACCTTGTCCAGGGTGACCGGATAGGCGAAGCCGGCGCCCAGCGCCTGGCCCCGCTGCAGCGCGCCGGACTCCAGGGCCAGCAGCTGCTGGTCGATGGCGGCCTGGGAGAGCTGGTCGTCGATCACCCGCTCGGCCGAGGCCCGCGGCAGGCCGCCGCCGGTCTGGCGCGCGCCGGATCCGTCGTCGATGAAGCCCAGGCCGCGCCCGGCCGCGGCGCCGGCGAAGGCCTGGTAGGCCGCCGCATTGGCCAGGAACCGCGAGCCCAGATAGTTGGTCAGGCCGTAGTAGCCGGTGGCCCGCGACAGCACCCACTCCAGCTTCTTGACGATCTCCGGCGGCGAGCCGTCGGCCATCAGGGTGTAGGGCCCCGGATCGTTGTCCGGATAATCCAGCGGCTCCATCGGCGTCTCGAGCAGCACCTCGTGGCCGTGCGCGCGGGCCTCGTCGATCCAGCCCTGCAGGCCCTCGGCGTAGGGCGCGAAGGACAGGGTGACCTCCGGCGGCAGGGACTCGATGGCGGTGCGCGTCGCCCGGGCGTTGAGGCCGAGGCCGCCGATGATCAGGGCGATCTTCGGCTTCGCATTGGCCACGAACGGCCGCTTGTAGCCGTCGAAGGGCGTGCGCCCGTCCGCCGAGATGATCGGCAGCGGCCCGCCGGGGCCGGGCGCGTAGAGGCCAGGCAGGGGGGCGGTTGGCAGGGCGCCGGCCGCGGGCTTCTCGGAGGCGCCGCCGTTCCAGGTGATCCCCGCCAGCGGCCCGAACGGCCGGTCCGACAGCCGCACGATGTCCTCGGTGATGCTCAGCGCCCCGCTGGCCGGCGCCAGCGCCTCGCGCCAGCCCACCGGTGCGTGCGCCAGCGCCCCGGCCAGCGAGATCTTCATGTGCGGCGTGCGAGCCGTCATCGGGCCCAGCAGCATCGCCAGCCCGGCCAGCGCGGCCACGAGCAGCGCCGCCGCGGCGCCCAGGCCCACATAGCGCGCCCCAAGCATCGCCCGCAGCCCGCCCATCCCGAACCGGGGGACCGACAGACGGGGAAGCGCAATCATCGCCAAGGTAGGGGACTCCTTCGCAGCCCACCCTCCCGCAACATGGTTAACGGCGTCTCAATCGGCCGCGTTTCGGCGCCTCTGGCCCGGCTTTGCCGGACGCGATACTGGAACCCATGGCCACCAAGACCTACCAGACCCGCCACGGCCCGATGCTGGCCTTCACCGGCGACCAGTACATGACGCCAACCCTCGAGCAGCGGGGGGAATATTCGCCCGACGAATGGGCCATGCTGGAGCAGCTGGCCACGCCGGGGGCGCCGGTGGTCGAGATCGGCGCCAACATCGGCGTGCACACCATACCGCTGGCCCGCAGGTGCGCCCCGGCCCTGCTCTACGCCTTCGAGCCGCAGCAGCGGGTCTTCCAGGTGCTGTGCGCCAACCTGGCCCTCAACGGCATCGACAACGTCCTGGCCTATCCGGAGGCCTGCGGCGAGACGCAGGGCGAGGCGGTGATCCCGCCGGTCGACTACGACGCCACCTTCAACTTCGGCGGGGTCTCGCTGCAGCCGGCGCAGGCGCCGGGCCAGAAGGTCCGGGTGGTCACGCTCGACAGCCTGGGCCTGGCGGCTTGCGGCCTCCTGAAGATCGACGTCGAGGGCTTCGAGCCGCAGGTTCTGAGGGGGGCGGCGGAGACCATCGCCCGCTGCCGGCCGGTGATCTACACCGAGAACGACCGACCCCAGCAGCAGGCCGAGGTGATCGCCCTGCTCACCGCCATGGGCTACCGCCTCTACTGGCACACCCCGGCGATCGCCGACCGGGCGGTGTTCAACGGGGTGCTCTTCCTGTCGATCAACCTGGTGGCCCTGCCGGTGGAGCGCAGCACCGCGGTCCACGGGCCCGACCCGATCGACCCCGACAACTGGACCTGCCCGGTGAACCTGGGGCCACCGCCGGGGGGCTGAAACGAAAAGGGCGGCCCGCTCGGACCGCCCTCTCCAGATCTATGACCGTGCGGTCTACTTGTTGACCGGCGGCTTCACCTCGGCGATGCGCGCCTTGGCGCCGACGATCTCCGCGAGCTTCGCCGTGGGCTTGGGAAGCTTCGGCGTGGCGGCCACGGAGCCGAAGTGCAGCACGTCCTCGGCGCGGGCCAGCTGGAAGTCCTTCTTGGCGTCGAAGGCCTCCGGCGGGGCCTCGGCCGGCTCGTGGGCGGCGATGCGGACCTTGCCCTCCTGGGCGTTCAGCGCGTTCTTGAACGAGGCTTCCGAGAACTGGAAGGCGCGGTTGGCGATGGACTGGGCCTCGTCGCGGGTCGAGGCGACTTCCAGGTCGGGGGTGATGCCCGTCCGCTGGATGGAGCGGCCGGACGGCGTGTAGTAGCGCGCCGTGGTCAGCTTGAGCGCCCCGTCCATGCCGCCGCGCAGCGGGATCACGGTCTGCACCGAGCCCTTGCCGAAGCTGGTCAGGCCGACCAGCTGGGCCCGCTTGCGGTCCTGCAGGGCGCCGGCCACGATCTCGGCGGCCGAGGCCGTGCCGGAGTTGATCAGCACGGTCATCTGCATGCCGTTGGTGATGTCGCCCGGCCGGGCGTTGTAGCGTTCGACGTCGCGCGGATCGCGGCCGCGCTGGGAGACGATCTCGCCGTTTTCCAGGAACAGGTCCGAGATCCCGACCGCCTGGTCGAGCAGGCCGCCCGGGTTGTTCCTGAGGTCGAGGATCAGCCCCTTCATGTTGGGGTTCTTGGCCTTCAGCTGGTTGAAGGCCTCGGTCGCCTCGTCGGTGGTCTTCTCGCCGAAGCTGTTGATCCGCAGGACGCCGTACTCGCCGTCCATCTTGGCGGTGGCGGTCTTGGTCTTGATGATCTCGCGGGTGATGTGGACGTCGAAGGGATCGGTCTTCTCGCGGGCGATGGTCAGGGTGACGGTCTCGCCCGGCTTGCCGCGCATCTGCTTGACCGCCTCGTTGACCGACAGGCCGAGCACGCTCTCGTTGTTCACCGCGGTGATGTAGTCGCCGGCCTTGACGCCGGCCTTGAAGGCCGGGCTGTCGTCCATCGGGGTGATCACCTTGACGACGCCGTCCTCGCTGGTGACCTCCAGGCCCAGCCCGCCGTACTCGCCGCGGGTCTGGTCGCGCATCTCCTGGAAGCTCGCGGCGTCCAGATAGCCCGAGTGCGGATCGAGCGAGGTCAGCATCCCGTCGATCGCGGACTGGATGAGCTTGGTGTCGTCGACCTCCGTCACATACTGGTGCTCGACCGTGTCCAGCACGTCGCCGAACAGGCCCAGCATGCGATAGGTCTTGGCTCGGGGCTCAGCGGACGCCAGGGCGTGGCTCGATACATAGGCCATGGACCCCGCGCCGAGCACGAAGGCCGAAACGCCAATCAGGAGGAACTTCTTCATCGCCAGTTGCTGGCTCCCTTTGCGACGTCTCCGCCGCATCTGATACGAGCCCCCGTCAGATGCGCCCTTAGCATCTCAGCCCGCATTGGTCTTTAGCCACCGCGCCGGATCGACGGGGGCGCCTTGGTTCCGGACTTCTAGATAGAGCTCCGATGTGGATTGTCGACCATCCGGCATCCATCCGACAGCCTGACCCGCCGCGACGGATTGTCCGACCGCGACGGACGGACGATCCAGGCCTGCCAGAACCAGATGGTATCCACCGCTCAACCTTAAGATCAAGATGACGCCCCAACCCTTCACCGGCCCGACATATTGCACGAGCCCGGCGCCGGGGCTGGCGACCCTGGCCCCCTTCGGCGCGGCCACGGTCACGCCGTTGGAACGGCCGCCGCTGGCCAGGGCTTCGCCGAACTGGTGGATCACCTCGCCGGGCGTCGGCCGGAACAGCGCGTCCGGCGCGCGGGCGGCGGAGGGCGCCTCG
>JAQGIX010000070.1 GCA_028290925.1 Phenylobacterium sp.
GCCTTGGGCAGATCACCCACCCGCTGCAACATGGCCGCCGTGCCCTCCTGGGCTTCCACCGCCAGCACCAGGCCGCGGCAGACGACCGCCGCCTGGCCGATGTCCAGCCGGCCGATGGCGCGGGCGACCTCCAGGGCGCGCTGGGCGTCGGCGCGGTCCCGGTCGCTGGGCGAGCGCGCGCCGAGCAGGCCGAGGGGCAGGGTCAGGTCCTCCATCACTTCGTGCGCGCCCTCCACATGGAAGCCTTCCTTCTCGAACTCGCGGACCAGGAAGCGGAGCAGGCCGTCATCGCCCTTGGTCGCCGCCAGGATCGCGCCCGGCAGGACGGCCAAGCCCCGCAGGTCCGGGACCAGGGCGGAAAAGTCGGGCCGCGCCACATTGCCCGCCAGGCAGACCGCCTCGCAGCCGGCGCGCCGGAGCAGCCGGAAGCACTTGCCGAGCTCGGCCAGGCCCACGTCGGCGCCGGCATAGGGCTCGAGGCCCGCGCCTGCGAAGCCCTTCAGGCGGATCACGAACAGGGCGCGGCCGGAGCGTTCGCAGTGCTCCGCGATCTCCACCGGCAGACCGCCGCCGCCGGCGATCAGGCCCAGCTTCTTCATCACACTTCGCGTTCAGGCAGGCAGAGCGGGCGGCCGGCGTCGGCCCGGATGAAGGCGATGATCTCCATCACCGGGGCGCTGTGAGCGAAGGTGGTGGCGGTGTCGTCGATGCGTTCCTGGAAGGTGCCCTCCTCCGCAAACAACAGGCGGTAGGCCGAGCGCAGCTCGCCGATCGTCTCGCGGCCGAAGTCGCGCCGCTTCAGGCCCACCAGGTTCAGCCCCTCCAGGTGGGCGTGGTTGCCCCACACCAGGCCGTAGGGGATCACGTCCTTGGTCACCGCCGCCAGGCCGCCGATGAAGGAATAGCGGCCGACCCGGCAGTACTGGTGGACCGCGGCCAGGCCGCTCACCATCACGAAATCGCCGATCGTCACGTGACCGCCGAGCGTCGCGGAGTGGGCCAGGATGACGTTGTCGCCGACCTCGCAGTCGTGGCCGACGTGCGAGGTGGCCATGAACATGCCGTCGTCGCCGATCCGGGTCGCGGCGCCGCCGTCGACGGTGCCGACGTGCATGGTGACATGCTCCCAGATCCGGTTCCGGTCGCCGATGATCAGCTCGGTCGGCGGGTTGTCGTTCGGGTTGGCCTTGTAGCCGGTGTGATGCGGCGGCCCGCCGAGGTTGGTGAAGTTGCGGACCGTGCAGTCCGCACCGATCGTCGTATGCCCCTCGACGATCACATGCGCCAGGAGCTGCGTGCGCGGACCGATCCGGGCGTGCTCGCCGATCACGCAATACGGACCGACGCCGACGCCGTCTGCCAGCTCGGCGCCCTTGGCGACGATGGCTGTGGGATGCACCTCTACGCTCAAGCTCTCAGGTCTCCACAACCATTGCGGCGAACTCGGCCTCGGCGGCGACCTTGTCGTCCACCATGGCCCGGCCGCGGAACTTGAAGACGTCGCCGCGCGCCCGCAGCACCTCGACGTTCAGCCGGATGACGGCGCCGGGCCGCACCGGTGCGCGGAAGCGGCAATTGTCCAGCGACATGAAGAAGATGGCCTTGCCGCCCACGTCGACGTCCAGAGACTTGGACATCAGGACGGCCCCGGTCTGGGCGAGCGCCTCGACGATCAGCACGCCCGGCATCACCGGATAGCCGGGAAAATGGCCCTGGAAATAGGGCTCGTTCACCGTCACGCACTTGATGCCGACGATCGACTGGTGCGCCCGATAGTCCTCGCAGCGGTCCACCAGCAGGAACGGGTAGCGATGCGGGATCCGGGCGAGGATCTCGGTGATGTCGATCTGGGTGTCGTCGCCCTCGATCACCGGCGCCTTGCGGCTCATTCCCCCGTCCCTTCCTTGCGACCCGCCATGCGGCTCAGCCAAGCGCTCTCCCGGAGCCAGGTCCGGATCGGCCGCGCCGGAAATCCGCCCCAGGTCTCACCGGCCGGAATATCCTTCATCACCCCAGCCGCCGCGGCCAGGCGTGCGCCCGCGCCGATGTTGAGGTGGTCGGCGACCCCCACCCGTCCGCCCAGCTGCGCGCCGTCGCCGATGGTCACGCTGCCGGAAATCCCGACGTGGGCGGCCATCACGCAGTTGCGCCCCACCCGCACGTTGTGGGCGATCTGCACCATGTTGTCGATCTTGGTGTTCTCGCCGATCACGGTGTCGTCGAAGGCCCCGCGGTCCACGCAGCTGTTGGCGCCCAGGGTCACCCCGTCCTGCAGGATCACCCGGCCGAGCTGCGGAATGTCAATCAGCCCCTTTGGACCGAGCGTCGCGCCGAACCCCGGCTCGCCGATCACCGCCCCGGCCAGGATGCTCACCCGATCGCCGATCAGGGCGCAGGCGATCGAGACATTGGCGGCGATCAGGCAGTCCCGGCCGATGGTGACGCCCGGCCCGATCACCGTATTGGCCCCGATCTCGGTCCCGCGGCCGATCCGGGCGCCGGAGCCGACCACCACGCCGGGGGCAAGGACGACGCCGTCCTCCAGCTCGGCGTCCGCCGCGACCGCCTGGCCCGGGACCAGGCTCCGCGGCCGGTGCAGGCGCCGCGCGGCCAGGGCATAGGCCGCCTGGGGCAGCGGCGTCACCAGGGCGGCGCAGCCTTCGGGCACGAGGCCGAGGTGGTTCGGCCGCACGAAACAGGCGGCAGCCTTGTTCTCGCGCAGCGCCTCGGCGTGCCTGGGATCGCTCAGGAAGGTGACGCAGTCGGCCTTCGCCTGGCTGAGGATCGCCACGCCGCGGACCGTCCTGCGCGCCGCGCCGGGCAGCGAAAGCTGCGCTCCGACGAGCTCGGCGAGCTCGCCAAGGGTGATCGGACCGAGGTCCTCGAAGAAGCGCGGATCGGGCATGGACCCTACCCTACCCCCGATCCGCGCGCCTCATGGCC
>JAQGIX010000091.1 GCA_028290925.1 Phenylobacterium sp.
CCGCCGACGCAGGCGGCGAGCGGCAGGCAGGCGATGAGGATTACCGCCAACGTCTTCATGCGTGCGCCCCGAACACCCGCCAGGCGGAAACCGCGACCACCGCCACGAGCGAGCTCGGCAGGAACACCTTCCAGCCCAGGCGCATCAGCTGGTCGTAACGGTAGCGGGGCACGATCGCCTTGGCCATGGCGACCAGGAAGAAGAAGAAGATGACCTTCAGGAAGAACCACATGAAGCCGTAGAAGCTCTGGGCGGTCAGGCTCCAGTGGTGCGTGAACGCCAGGTCGATCGGCGCCTGCCAACCGCCGAAGAACAGGATCGCGGTCATGGCGCAGATCAGCACGATGTTGGCGTATTCGCCGATCTGGAACAGCAGGTAGGGCGTCGAGGAATATTCCACGGCGTAGCCGGCCACCAACTCGGACTCGGCTTCCGGCAGGTCGAAGGGAGGCCGGTTGGTCTCGGCCAGGCCCGAGATGAAGAAGATCACGGACATGGGGACCATCACCAGCGCCATGGCCTTGGCCGGCAGGCCGCCCGGTCCACCGAACACGTACCAGTTCCAGAAACCGCCGGACTGGGCGCTCACGATCTGCTGCAGGTTCAAGGTGCCGGCCAGGATGATCACGGTGACGATCACGAAGCCGATGGAGACCTCGTAGGAGACCATCTGCGCCGCCGACCTCAGCGAGCCCAGGAAGGGGTACTTCGAGTTGGACGCCCAGCCGCCCATGATGATGCCGTAGACCCCCAGCGAGGAGATCGCGAACAGGTAGAGCACGCCGACGTTGATGTTGGAGACCACCCAGCCGGGGGCCAGCGGGATCACCGCCCAGGCGCCGAAGCCCAGGGTGAAGGCGATCAGCGGGGCCAGCAGGAAGACCACCTTGTCCGCGCCGGACGGGATGACGATCTCCTTCAGCAGGAACTTGCCGAAGTCGGCGAACGACTGGAGCAGGCCGAAGGGCCCCACGACGTTGGGGCCTTTGCGCATCTGCACGCCCGCCCAGATCTTGCGGTCGGCCAGCAGCAGGAAGGCCAGCGACAACAGGATCCAGATCATCACCGCCAGGATCTGCAGGACGGTGAGGACCGTCCAGCCGCCCGGCGTGGCCCAGAAGCTTTGCATCGCCTACTCCGCCGCGATCTTGGCGGCGCCCGAAGCCAGGGCGGCGCACTCGGCCATCGTCACGCTGGCGCGGGCGATGGGGTTGGTCAGGTAGAAGGACGTCACCGGGCTGGCGAAGGGCGTATCGGCCAGCTCGCCGGCCGCGCCCAGGGCGCCGAGGTCCAGCGAGGCCGACGGGCCGTCCACATAGTCGATGCGGCCGAAGGTCGGGTGATCGGCGAACAGCTTGCGGCGCAGGTCGTCCAGGGTGTCGTAGGGCAGCCGCGCGCCCAGTCGGTCGGAGAGCGCGCGCAGGATCGCCCAGTCCTCACGGGCCTCGCCCTTGGGGAACACGGCCCGCTGGCCCAGCTGTACCCGGCCCTCGGTGTTCACGTAAATGCCGTTCTTCTCGGTATAGGCCGCGCCCGGCAGGATCACGTCGGCGCGATGCGCCCCGCGGTCGCCGTGCGTGCCCATGTAGATCACGAAGGCCTTGGTCGCGGAGAGGTCGATCTCGTCGGCGCCCATCAGGAACAGCAGGTCCGCCCCGCCCTTCTTGGTGAGCTCGACCGCCGTCTTGCCGCCGGCCCTGGGCGTGAAGCCCAGGTCCAGGCCGCCGACGCGGGCCGCCGCCGTGTGCAGCACGTTCCAGGTCGCGCCGAACGCCTTGGCGACGCCTGCCGCGGCCTTCAGCACCGCCGCGCCGTCGGCCCGGGTCAGGGCGCCGGCGCCGACAATGATCGCCGGGGCCTTGGCCGCCTTCAGGGCCTGGACGAAGTCGCCCTTTTGGCGCGACAGGCCGGTCAGGGTCTGCGCGCCCGCGCCCAGGTAGTCGTAGGGATAGGTCAGGTCGGCCTGCTCGCCGATCACGCCGATCCGCAGCGCCCCGGCCAGCCAGCGCTTGCGCAGGCGGGTGTTGACCAGCGGGGCTTCCAGGCGCGGATTGGTCCCGACCAGCAGGACCACGTCGGCGTCTTCAATGCCGGCGATCGTCGAATTGAACAGCCAGCTGGCCCGCGGCCCCTGCCCCAGGACCATGCCGTCCTGCCGGCAGTCGAGGCTCGTCACGCCCATCCCACCGAACAGGTCGAGCGCGGCCTTCATGGACTCCGCGTCCTGCAGGTCGCCGGCGATGACGCCGATGCGGTCGGGCTTGGTGGCCTTCAGCCGCGCGGCGACCACGTCCAGCACCTCGTTCCAGGACGCGGGCCGCAGCTTGCCGGCCTCGCGGATGAACGGCTGGTCGAGGCGCTGGCGCGACAGGCCGTCGACGGCGTAGCGGGTCTTGTCGGAGATCCACTCCTCGTTGACGTCCTCGTTGACCCGCGGCAGCACGCGCAGCACGGCGGGGCCGCGGCTGTCGACCCGGATCGCCGAGCCCAGGGCGTCGTGGACGTCGATGCTCTCGGTCTTCTTCAGCTCCCAGGGCCGGTAGTTGAACGCCCAGGGCTTGTGGGTCAGCGCGCCCACCGGGCAGAGATCGACCGCGTTGCCGGACAGTTCCGACGTCACCGCCTTGTCGAGATAGGTCGTGATTTCAACGTCTTCGCCGCGGGAGATGAGACCGATCTCAGGCACGCCGGCCACCTCGGTGATGAACCGGACGCAGCGGGTGCACTGGATGCAGCGGGTCATCACGGTCTTGATCACCGGACCCATGAACTTCTCTTCGACGGCGCGCTTGTTTTCCATGTAGCGGCTGTCGTCGCGGCCATAGCCCATGGCCTGGTCCTGCAGGTCGCACTCGCCGCCCTGGTCGCAGATCGGGCAGTCCAGCGGGTGGTTGATGAGCAGGAACTCCATCACCCCGTGGCGCGCCTTCTTGACCATCGGCGTGTCGGTGAAGATCTCCATGTTCTCGGCGGCCGGCAGCGCGCAGGAGGCCTGCGGCTTCGGCGGGCCGGGCTTCACTTCCACCAGGCACATGCGGCAGTTGCCGGCGATGCTCAGCCGCTCGTGGTAGCAGAAGCGCGGGATCTCCTTGCCGGCGAGCTCCGCCACCTGCAGGACGTTCATGCCCGCTTCGAACTCGACCTCGACCCCGTCGACCTTACAGATGGGCATTCGGCTTACTCCGCCGCGATCGAGGCGCCGGGATAGGATCCCTTGCGCGCGCGGTAGTTGGTGATCCGCGCTTCCACCTCGGGGCGGAAGTGGCGGAACAGGCCCTGGATCGGCCAGGCGGCCGCGTCCCCGAGCCCGCAGATGGTGTGGCCCTCGACCTGGCTTGCGACGTCGAGCAGCAGGTCGATCTCGGCCATCTCGGCCTCGCCGGTGACCATCCGCTCCATCACCCGCCACATCCAGCCGGTGCCTTCGCGGCAGGGCGTGCACTGGCCGCAGCTCTCGTGCTTGTAGAAGTATGAGGCCCGCGCGATCGCCTTCACCAGGTCGGCGTCCTTGTCCATGACGATCATGGTGCCGGTGCCCAGCCCCGAGC
>JAQGIX010000111.1 GCA_028290925.1 Phenylobacterium sp.
CATCCGCCAGCTGGTCCGCTGCATGCGTGAGGGCGCCCAGATGTTCGGCTGGGACCGGCGGCTGCCGCGGCCGGGGCAGGTGCGCGACGGCCGGTGGCAGGTCGGCATGGGCATGGCCGCCGCCATCCGCGGCAACTTCCTGCTGCCCGCCAAGGCGAGCTTCACGGTCGACGCCGACGGCGTGATCACCGTCAAGCAGGGCATGACCGACATCGGCACCGGGACCTACACGGTTCTGGCCCAGATCGCCGCCGAGACCCTGGGCGTGCCGCTGGGCGACGTGCGCGTGGAGATCGGCGACAGCGAGCTGCCGCCGGCCCCCGGCTCGGGCGGCCAGTTCGGCGCGGCCACGGCCGGCTCGGCGGCGCTCGACGCCGGCATGAACCTCCGGAAGGCCATCGCCGAGATCGCCGTGAACGACCCGGCCTCGCCGCTCAGCGGCGGGGATGCGGCGCAGGTCACCTTCCAGGACGGCGTCATCGCCATCGCCAACCGCTCGGAGCGCCTGGCGGAGCTGATCCGGCGCAACCGGCCGGAAGGCCTGACCGCCGAGGGCGAGATCCGCCCCGCCGCCGACGCCAGCAAGTGGAGCTCGCACACCTATGGGGCCCACTACGTCGAGGTCGGTGTGGACACCGTCACCGGTGAGGTGCGCACCCGGCGCATGCTGGGCGTCTTCGCGGCCGGCCGCATCCTCAACTGGAAAACCGCCAGGAGCCAGCTCACCGGCGGGATGATCTGGGGCGTCGCCTCGGCGCTGACCGAGGGCAACGCGGTCGACCCGCGCTACGGCTCGCTGATCAACCAGGACCTGGCCAGCTATCTGGTCCCGGTGCAGGCCGACATCGGCGAGCTCGACGCGATCATGCTCGACGAGGTGGACGACAAAGCCAATCCCATGGGCATCAAGGGGGTCGGCGAGCTCGGCATCTCCGGGGCCGGCGCCGCGGTGGCCAACGCCATCTACAACGCCTGCGGCGTGCGGGTGCGGGACTACCCGATCACCCCGGACAAGCTGCTAGCGGCCCTTACGGCGATTTAACGAAAACTGAGAGCCCCGGCCCCTGGCGCAGGGCCGAGCTCGTGCCCATTTTCGTCATCCTATCGAGGAGACGGACGTGAAGATCTTGGTTCCACTGATGGCGCTCGCCAGCGCGATCGCCTTCCTGGCGACGAGCCTTTCGGCCCAATCGCTCAGCTACATTTAAATCCTAGCTGACGGCGGCCTGCAGCTCGCCGAGCACGCGGGCCAGGTCGCCCTCGCGGAACGGCTTCTGCAGGACCGGTGAGCCGCGGTCGACGTCGCGCAGGCCGGCGTCCCCGTAGCCGGTGGCGAAGGCGAAGGGCCGGCCGCGCTCCCTGAGCAGGTCCGCCAGCGGGAAGATCGGCTGGCCACCCAAGTTCACATCCAGCACCGCGCAGTCGATGTCGACCTCGAGGGCGAGCGCCATCGCCTCGTCGAGCCGCGAGGCCGGCCCCACCACGTGGCAGCCCAGCTCCCCCAGCATGTCCTCGATCAGCATGGAGACCATCATCTCGTCTTCGACGACGAGCACGCGCAGGCCTTTGAGCTTGGCGTCGTTCATTGCATCCACTCCAACACGCGCAAGGACGCGATCCCGCGCAACACAGCCCGTCCGGGCGTCGCGATCAAGATCGGTATGGCCTCACCCCCAGCTACCAGCCCCTCGGTTTTCATAGGATGGGCGATCCCCCGGCCACGCAAGCTTAGCTAAACGCATTTTTTACAGCCAAGGTTCCAAGACCGCCGATCGTCCTAATCCCGGCGCCGCGCGGGCGGGCCGATCTCCAGGCGGGTGATCTGGTTGCCCTTGCGGCCGGTCACCCGGAACTGGTGGCCGTGGAAGGTGAAGGTCTGGCCGACCTGGGGGATGGTCTGGGCCTCGTTGATCAAAAGGCCTGCCACGGTCACCGCCTCGTCGTCGGGCAGGTCCCAGTTCATGGTGCGGTTCAGCTCGCGGATGGTCACCGCCCCGTCCACCGAGACCGAGCCGTCGGGGCCGGGCCGTATGTCGGCGTCGTCGCGGTCGTATTCGTCCTCGATCTCGCCGACGATCTCCTCGAGGATGTCCTCCAGCGTCACCAGGCCCTCCAGCGCGCCATATTCGTCGACCACCAGGGCGAAGTGGGTCTTGCGCTTCAGGAAGGCGGCCAGCTGTTCCTTCAGGCTGGTGGTCTCGGGCACGAACCACGGCTCGCGCATGATCTCGGCGATCACGCACTTTTCCATGTCGCCGTCCGCCTCGACGATGGCCTGCAACAGGTCCTTCACATGCAGCACGCCGACGATGTTCTCCGGGTCCCCGCGGTAGAGCGGCAGCCGGGTGTGCGGGCTCTCCAGCGCCTCGGCCATCACCTGGCGGGCCGGCAGGTCGGCGTCGATCATGTGGATCACCTTGCGGTGGACCATCACCTCGCTGACGTCGAGCTGCGCCAGGTCCAGCACCCCGCCCAGCATCCAGCGGTCGCCGGTCTCCACCAGGCCCTCGGAGTGGTGGTACTCCACCGCCCCGCGGATCTCCTCGTGCGCGGCCAGCACATCCATCTCCATGGACAGCTTCACGCCGAACAGGCCGAGCGTTTTGCGGATCACCCACTGGATCGCATAGATGATCGGCCCGCAGATCCGCACCACCACCAGGGCCGGGCCGGACAGGAACCGCGCCACATCGTCGGACCGCACGATGGCCAGGGTCTTCGGCAGCACCTCGGCGAACACCAGCACCAGGACGGTCATCAGCCCGGTCGCCGCCGCCACGCCCCAGGCGCCCGGGATCGCCCGCGTCAGCACCTGGGTGGCGAGCGCCGAGGCCAGGATGTTGATCAGGTTGTTGCCCAGCAGCACCGAGCCGATCATCGTCTCCTGGTCGGAGAGCAGCTTGTTGACCCGCCGCGCCGCGCTGTCGCCGTCGCGCTCCAGCTGGTGCATGCGGGCCCGGCTGGCGCCGGTCAGGGCGGTCTCGGCGGCCGAGAAGATGGCGGAGATCGCCAGCAGCCCGAAGATGATGGGGGCCAGCGCCATCAGGGCGGTCATGGCAGGGCTCCTTCGCCGAGCAGGAATTCGGTCACGGCCCCGGGGTCGATGTCCCTGGCCACGAAGCTCTCGCCGATCCCGCGCGCCAGGATGAAGGTCAGCCGCCCGCCTTCGGCCTTCTTGTCCTGCGCCATGTGGCGGACCAGGGCCGCGGCCTTGAACGGGTGACCGGCCACCTCGGAAAGCCGGGTCGGCAGGCCGGCCGCGGCGATGGCCTGCTCGGCCCGCGTCGCGTCCTGCGTCCGGCATAGCCCGAGGGCGGCGGAGAAGCGCATGGCGATCGCCTGGCCGGCGGCCACCGCCTCGCCGTGCAGCAGGGCCTCGCCGTAGCCGGTCTCGGCCTCCAGCGCGTGGCCGAAGGTGTGGCCGAGGTTCAGCAGCGCGCGGCGGCCTTGCTCGGTCTCGTCCTCACCCACGATCTCGGCCTTCATCTCGACGGAACGCGCGACGGCGTGGGCGAGCGCCTGTGGATCGCGCGCCAGCACCTTGGCCCCATTGGCCTCCAGCCACTCGAAGAAGCCGAAGTCGCCCAAGAGGCCGTACTTGATCACCTCGGCGTAGCCGGCTCGCATCTCGCGCTCGGGCAGCGTCGCGAGCACGTCCAGGTCGGCCAGCACCAGCCGCGGCTGGTGGAAGGCGCCCATCAGGTTCTTGCCGCGCGCGGTGTCGATGGCGGTCTTGCCGCCCACCGAGGAATCCACCTGCGCCAGCAAGGTCGTCGGGACCTGCACGAAGTCGATGCCGCGCTTGTAGATCGCCGCCGCGAAGCCCGCGAGGTCGCCCACCACCCCGCCGCCGAAGGCGGTGATCACGTCGCCGCGGTCGAGCTCCAGCGCCAGCAACCGGTCGGTCAGGTCCGCGAGGCCTGCGAAACTCTTGGTCTGTTCGCCCGGAGGGATCACCACCGGCGAGACGGCGATCCCCGCCTGCTCCAGCGCCGCCGTCAGCCGCGCGCCATGCAGCGCCCAGACCGTCTCGTCGCTGACCACCGCCGTCCGCTTGTGCTTCAGGAGGGGCGCGATCCGGCGGCCGGCTTCGGCCAGCACGCCGTGCCCGATCACCACCTCATAGGCCCGCTCGCCCAGGCCAACCGCGACGGCGCGGGTCATCGCGCGTGCTCTTCCAGATAGGCCGACAGGGCGCGGATCACCTGATCGACCGTCTGGTGGTGCGGCCCATCGCCGGTCTCCACCACCACGTCGGCCTCCGCATAGACCGGATAACGGACATCGGCCTGGGCCTGCAGCACCTCCATGGGGTCGCGGTCGGCGATCAGCGGCCGGGTGGTCTTGCGCCCGACCCGCCGGGCCAGCACGTCGAGATCGGTCTTCAACCAGACCGACAGCGCCTTCGACTTGATCAGCTGGCGGGTCTCCGGGCTCATGAAGGCGCCGCCGCCGGTGGCCAGCACGTGCGGCGGCTGGTCCAGCAGGCGGGCGATCACCCGGCGCTCGCCGTCGCGGAAGGCCGCCTCGCCCAGTTCGCTGAAGATGTCGGAGATCGAGCGCCCGGCCGCCGCCTCGACCTCGGCGTCGGCGTCGCGGAACGGCAGGCTCAGCGCATTGGCGAGTCGGCGGCCCACGCTCGACTTGCCCACACCCATCAGGCCGACGAGGGCGACGGTGCGGCTGCGGAGCGGGTCATAGCGGTCCATGGACGGCGCAGGCTTACACGAGGCGCCCCGCTCGCGCCAACTTCACAGCCCCAGTATGCTTGCATCATGCTCCGAGTCACCGCGTTCGCCGCCCTGCTGATCCTCGCCGCCGCGGCCGCGCCCGCCGCGGCCCAGCCCGCCGCGCC
>JAQGIX010000126.1 GCA_028290925.1 Phenylobacterium sp.
CGCCCATCAACAAGCGCCAGTACGGCCCGGGCCAGCACGGCCAACGCCGCAAGTCCAAGGTGTCCGATTTCGGCCTGCAGCTGCGCGCCAAGCAGAAGCTGAAGGGCTACTACGGCAACCTGACCGAGAAGCAGTTCAGCCGGATCTATCAAGAGGCCGATCGCCGCAAGGGCAACACCTCGGAAAACCTGATCGGCCTGCTGGAATCGCGCCTCGACGCGGTGGTCTACCGCGCCAAGTTCGTGCCGACCCCGTTCGCGGCCCGCCAATTCGTCAACCACGGCCATGTGATGGTGAACGGCAAGCGGGTGAACATCCCGTCCTACCGCGTGAAGGCCGGCGACGTGGTCTCGGTGCGCGAGCGTTCGCGCAACATGGCCCTGGTGCTGGAGGCCCTGCAGTCGGGCGAACGCGATACGCCGGACTACGTCACCGTGGACACCAAGGCCATGAGCGCCACCTTCGTCCGCGCTCCGGAACTGGCCGAAGTGCCCTATCCGGTGAAGATGGAGCCGAACCTGGTCATCGAGTTCTACTCCTCGTAAGCGCAGGCTCGATGAACGACATTCGAAGGCCCCGGAGCGATCCGGGGCCTTTTGCTTTGGCCCGCGGTGTGGCGGAGTGGGCGCGATGAACCGCCGGTGTTTCCTCCTGGCCGTCCTGGCGGTCTCCGGTTGCGCGAGCCTGCCGGCGCCGCGCCCGCTGAGCCCGGCGGAGACGGCGCTGGCCGAGCTGGAGCCGCTCTACGCCGCGGTGGGCGGGCGCGACGCCGTCACCATCAGCGTCTCCTCGCAGGGCTGCACGGCGAAGGCGGACTTCGCCTTCTACGTGGAGCGACGGGGTCAGGCGGTGACCCTGGCCTTCGCCCGCAAGCGGCTGGACAGCTGCAGGTCCTTCGCCATGGGCAAGACGGAGATCACCTTCACCTGGGCGGAGCTCGGGCTCGAGCCGCGGGGACCGGTGTTCCTGCTCAATCCCCTCGCGGCCTGGACCGGGCCCGGGGCTTAGGTGAACATCTCCACCATGTGCGGTGGAACCCGCTTGGGCCGGCCGCTGGCCTTGTCGATCAGCACCCAGACCGTGCGGACCTGGGCGCTCATGGCGCCGTCCGGGCCGTCGATGCGGACGAAGCGCTCGAAGCGCGGGCCGTCGGCGACCTCGGCCACCCAGGTGCGGGCGCCGGCCGTCTCGCCGAGCACCAGGGCGCGGCGGTAGTCCACCTCGTGGCGGAGCGCGACCCAGGCGAAGGCGTCGTGGTCGGCCGCCGTTGCGCGGCTCTTCCAGTGGGCGATGGCGAGGTCCTGCGCCCAGCCGAGATAGACCACATTGTTGACGTGGCCGTTCTCGTCGATGTCCGACGGTTGGGGTTCGAAGGTCCGGGTGAAGACCTGGCGGTTCGCAGGCGGTTCGAACGGCCGGCTCACGCCGCCAGGACGCCCTGCTCCTCGAGGAAGGGCTTCAGCTCGCCGGTGGAGTACATCTCGCGGATGATGTCCGCGCCGCCGACGAACTCGCCTTTGACGTAGAGCTGCGGGATGGTCGGCCAGTCGGTATAGGCCTTCACGCCGTTGCGCAGCGCCTCGTCCTGCAGGACGTCGACACCCACGAAATCGACGCCGAGATGGTCGAGGATCTGCACCACCACCGCGGAGAAGCCGCAGCGCGGCTGCTCGGGCACGCCCTTCATGAACAGCACCACGGGGTTCTGCGTCACGGTCGTGGCGATGAAGTCTTGGACCGGGTTGGCGGTCACGGCGTCGGTCATCTCGTCGCCCTTTCGGCGAAAATCTTCCCCCAAGAGCTAGGGAGCGCCGACCCCGGGGTCAAGCGCGTCAGTCGGACACATTATTCGGCGCGCCTCATGCCGGCGCGGAGGTTTCCAGGGCCAGCGCATGCAGCTCGCCGCCCATCGCGCCCTTCAGGGCGGCGTAGACCAACTGGTGCTGGCGCACCCGCGGCAGGCCCTTGAAGGCGGGGGAGACGATGCGGGCCTTGTAGTGGTCGCCGTCGCCGGCCAGGTCCTGCACTTCGATCTGGGCGTCGGGGAAGCCTTCGCGCAGGGCGGCTTCGAGCGCTTGGATGGGCATGGGCATGGGCGGGTTCTAGGCCGTTCGCCCGGCTCATTCCAGCCAGATCAGGCTGACGCCGAAGGCGCCCATCAGGAGGGCGGCCGCGAGGTCGAGCGGGCGCTGGGCCCGGCCGTAGGCCGCCGCGGCGCGCCGGGCGGAGAACAGCCAGGCCATGGCCACCTGCCAACCCAGGCAGGTGAGGCAGACGATCGCGACGGCGGCGGCGTGCACCCAGAGCGGCGTGTCGGGCCCCACGTAGGCGGAGAAGATGCTGGCGAAGAACAGCACCGACTTGGGGTTGGTCATGTTGATGGCGAAGCCCTGCCAGACGTAGCCGCCGCGGCCGGTCGCGGTGTCAGCGGCTTCATCGGCGCTCATGGGCGGCGTCCGCCACAGCGCATAGGCGAACCACAGCAGGTAGAGGCCGCCGCCGATCCGGAGCGCCTTGTAGAGCCAGGGCGCCGCGGCCAGCACGGCGGCCAGGCCGAGGGCCGCGGCCGCGCACCAGACGATGCAGCTGAGCAG
>JAQGIX010000160.1 GCA_028290925.1 Phenylobacterium sp.
GCCGAAGCGGCGAAGGCGATCACCGCGCGCATGGCCTCCAGCGCGTAGCCCTGGCCCCAGGTCTGGCGGCCGAGCATGAAGCCCACCTCGGCGCGTTTGTGGCGGCGGTCGATCTCGGTGAGGTCGCAGCAGCCGATGAAGCTCCCGTCGGCCAGGCCGCGGATCGACCAGTGGACCGCCTGACCCTCGGCCATTTCCGCCACCTGGGCCCGGATGATCTCACCCACCAGGTCCGGATCGTCGATCTCGGGGACGTCCCAGAAGGCCATCACCTCGGCGTCGTCCATCAGCGGGAAGACAGCCACGGCGTCCGCCTCGGTCAGGGGCTGCAGCCGCAGCCGTTCGGTCTCAAGAATGGCGAGGCGCTTGGCGAACGAAATCATGACTTGTCAAAGGACTGCGACCACCTAGGTATGGCCATGGCCGCGGCTCAGTGATAGAGCGCGCGCTTCATTTCGAGGCGGTGTGGCCGCCCGAACGCACCGGACGTTAGGCTCCCATGCTGCTCACCCTGCTGCTCGTCTTCGAGGTCCTCGTCAGCATCATGCTGATCATCGTGGTGCTGCTGCAGCGCTCCGAAGGCGGCGTGCTGGGCGTGGGCGGCGGGCCCTCGGGATTCATGACGACCCGCGGCGCCGGCGACCTCATGACCCGCACCACCTGGATCCTGGCGGCGCTGTTCTTCTCGGTCGCCCTGCTGCTGACGGTTCTGGCCGGGCGCGAGCGGGGCTCCGCATCGGTCGTCGACCGGCTGAAGGTGGACGCGATCAACCCGGCGACCCTCAACCAGCCGCCGCCGACCCCGAAGGGCCAACCCGGCGCGCCGACGCCCGCGCCCTTCCAGGCGCCGCAGCCCACCGTCCACAATCCGTTCCTGGGCGAGGCCCCGGCCGGCCAGGCGCCGGCCCCGCCGACCAAGCCCTGAGCCATCGGTGGATAAGCGTCCTCTTTTGAGCCTCGCCCGGGGCGAATCGCTGCTAACCTGAACGCCCATGGCCCGGTACATCTTCATCACCGGCGGCGTGGTCTCCTCTTTGGGTAAAGGTCTCGCGTCCGCCGCCCTTGGCGCGCTCCTGCAGGCGCGTGGCTACAAGGTTCGCCTGCGCAAGCTCGACCCCTATCTGAACGTCGATCCGGGGACCATGAGCCCCTACCAGCACGGCGAGGTCTTCGTCACCGACGACGGCGCCGAGACCGACCTCGACCTCGGCCACTACGAGCGGTTCACCGGCGTCTCGGCCACCCTTAACGACAACATCACCACCGGCCAGATCTACAAGACGATCCTGGAGAAGGAGCGGCGCGGCGACTACCTGGGCGCCACAGTCCAGGTGATCCCGCACGTCACCGACGAGATCAAACGCTTCGTCCTGGCCGATCCGGGCGAGGGGGTCGATTTCGTCCTGGTCGAGATCGGCGGCACCGTGGGCGACATCGAGGGCCTGCCGTTCTTCGAGGCGATCCGCCAGCTCGGCCAGGAGCTGCCGCGCCACCACGCCTGCTTCATCCACCTGACGCTGCTGCCCTACATCAAGACGGCCGGCGAGATGAAGACCAAGCCCACCCAGCACTCGGTGAAGGAGCTGCGCTCCATCGGCATCCAGCCGGACATCCTGCTCTGCCGCTGCGAGCAGGAGATCCCGGAGAGCGAGCGCCGGAAGATCGCCCAGTTCTGCAACGTCCGGTCCAGCGCCGTCATCCAGGCGATGGATTCTTCCAACATCGACGCCGTGCCGCTCGACTATCACGAGCAGGGGCTCGACCGGGAGGTGCTGGAGGTGTTCGGCATGGCCGATGCGCCGGCTCCCGACCTGTCGCGCTGGCAGGGCATCGTCCACACTCACAGCCACCCGGACGGCGAGGTGACCATCGCCGTGGTGGGCAAGTACACAGGGCTGACCGACGCCTATAAGTCCCTGGTCGAGGCGCTGATCCACGGCGGCCTCGCCAACACCGTCCGCGTCCGCTTCGACTGGATCGAGGGCGAGGCCTTCGAGAAGGACGAGGCGCTGATCCGCGAGCGGCTGGCCGGCGTCCATGGGGTGCTGGTCCCCGGCGCCTTCGGCGAGCGGGGGTCGGCCGGCATGATCCGCGCCGTGCAGTTCGCCCGCGAGCACGCGATCCCCTATTTCGGCATCTGCTTCGGCATGCAGATGGCGATGATCGAGGCGGCGCGGAACCTGGCCGGCATCCACCAGGCCTCCTCGACCGAGTTCGGGCCCACGTCCGAGCCGATCGTCGGGCTGATGACCGAATGGACCCGCGGCAACGAGAAGGAATTCCGCTCCGCCGAGGGCGAGATGGGCGGCACCATGCGCTGCGGCGCCTATGAGGCCGTGCTGCAGCCCGGTTCACGAGTGGCGGAAATCTACGGCGCGACGTCGATCTTCGAGCGCCACCGGCACCGCTACGAGGTCAACATCGGCTACCGCGAGGCCATCGAGGCCACCGGCCTGCACTTCACCGGCCTGTCGCCGGACGGGGTGCTGCCCGAGCTCTGCGAGCGGGCCGACCATCCCTGGTTCATCGGCGTGCAGTACCACCCAGAACTGAAGAGCCGGCCCTTCGAGCCGCACCCGCTGTTCGCCAGCTTCGTCGGCGCGGCCAAGACGCGGAGCCGGCTGGTCTAGCCGCCGAACGCCTCGCGGAAGAACTCCACCGTCAGCGCCCGTGCGGCCTTGGCCGCCTCCGGGTGGAATTCCATCAGCACCGGTCCGCCCTGGCCCTTGTGGGCGAAGGGATCGTTGATCGTCTGGGCCGGCAGATCGCGGTCGAAGCCGTGGCCGGCGCCGGGATGGGTCACCCCGCGGATCACCGCCCGGCTCGCCGGCGGCAGTCGCGCCAGGAGCTGATCGAGCCCGTCCGGATCGTCATAGGTGTCGGCGTCACCCGCCTGGATCAGCACCGGGGCGCCGGTCAGCTCGGCCAGCGACAGGCCGGGGACCTGCTCATAGGCCCAGCACACCGGATACATCGCCACGTGGGCCCGGAAGCCGGGCGCGCCGGCCAGCAGCGCCTGGGCCGGGGCGGTCGCCGACAGCAGGGTGACGACGCCGCCCCAGGAGAAGCCCATGATCCCGATCCGGCCCGCATCGATTTCCGGCTGAGCCGCCAGGAAGGCCTTGGCGGCGAAGGCGTCGGGGAGGGTCTCCGCCGGGCTCCGCGGCCGGGCCGCCGCGCCCCGCGCCGTGCCGCG
>JAQGIX010000197.1 GCA_028290925.1 Phenylobacterium sp.
GAATTTTGAAAGTGCTGCGCTGCAGCGCCCGGACGCCAGATCGCGCGGTGTCCCTATACTGGCCCCATAGGATCACGTGTCCGGAGCCGTCCATGCCTTCCCAGCAATCCCCATCGGCCCAAGGCGCATTGTGGTGGGCCGGCGTGGCCGTCGCGGTGGTCGTCGCCGCCGCGGCGGGCGCGGCCCATGCCGCGCCCAGGGCCAAGGACGCCGCCGCCCCGGCCGGCATCACCGGCATGTGGCTGCTCAACCCCAGCGAATACGACCGCGACGAGAAGATGCCGTTCACGGCCAAGGGGACGCAGGTCAACGAGGCCCGCCGCAAGGCGGTGGAGGACAGCCTCCAGGTCATCTCCAACACCAACAAGAAATGCCTGCCGGTGGGCATGCCGGTGTTCATGACCAACGAGTTCGCCCTGGAGATCATCGAGTCGCCGGGCCGGGTGACGATGATCTCGGAGAACAGTTCGCTGCCGCGTTCGATCTATCTAAACGAGACGGTCCACACCAAGGGCGTGGAGCCCGGCTGGAACGGCCATTCCATCGGCCGCTGGCAGGGCCGGGGGGTGAACCGGACCCTGGTCGTCGACACGGTCAACTTCAACGACCGGGTGGGCCCGGTCTTCCGCAGCGGGATCCATTCGCCCACCACCCATCTGGTGGAACGCTTCCATCTGCTCGACGCCAACACCCTGGAAGGGGTGATGACCTTCGAGGACCCGGTCTACCTGGCCAAGCCGTGGACCTCGACGCACACCTACAAGCGCCTGCCGGCCAAGGCCGAGCTTTGGGAATACGCCTGTGAGCCCGACGCCGCCGGCTGGTCCGAGCGCTATGCCGGCGATCCCGACGCCAAAAAGCCCCCGCAATGACCCTTCCCCACCCGCGCAGGCAAACCCGCATGACCCGCTCCGCTCCCCTGGCCCTGTCCGCAGTCGCCGCCGCCGCCGCCGCCGCGCTCGCGGCCGGCCCCGCTTCGGCGCACCACGCCTTCAACATGTACGACAACGCCAGGTACGAGACGGTCACCGGCACGGTGAAGACCTGGACCTGGAAGAACCCCCACGCGATGATCGACTTCGTCGTGGCCAATCCGGACGGCAAGATGGTCACCTGGAGCGTGGAATGCTCCAGCCCCAACATCATCGGCCGCAAGGGGTGGAGCCAGGATTCCCTCAAGGTCGGCGACAGGATGTCGATCACCCTGCACCCCATGAAGGACGGCAGCCTGTACGGCCTGATGGTCAAGACGACCACGCCGCGCGGCGAGACCCTGAAGGACAAGGACTAGCCGCCTGCCTGCGCGAGCGTCCGATTTCCCGGCCGCAGACGAGCGGTCGGTTCCCGTCCCTCCGCCCGCGTGCTAACCGAGGCAACGCTGCGGAGGGCCCGTAGCTCAATGGTTAGAGCCGGCCGCTCATAACGGTCTGGTTGCAGGTTCGAGTCCTGCCGGGCCTACCAGCAGCGCTTCCAAGGACGTCCCCGGGATGTCCACCCGTGTCCGGAAGGGCGGGCGGCCCATGGCCCCATTCCCGGGTAACAGGCCTTCACCTAACGGCGCCTGCCGCGAGGTCACGCTTTCCACCGCTGCGGGCGCGCGTATTCTGGACGTCTTGAGCAAATTCTCGACCGGAACCGGCGGACACCAGGGCATGAACTTCGACTTCTCGGACGACCAGAAATTCCTGAAATCCGAGGCGCGCAAGTTCCTCGACGCCAACTGCCCGGCCTCGCGGGTGCGCGGCGTCCTGGACGACGGGGCCAAGGCCTTTGACCAGGCGCTCTGGACGTCCGTCGCCGCGCAGGGCTGGCTCGGCGCGGCGATCCCCGAGGACTTCGGGGGCCTGGGTCTCGGCCATCTGGAGCTCTGCGTGATCGCCGAGGAACTGGGCCGCGCGGTGGCGCCGATCCCCTTCGCCTCGACGGTCTATTTCCTGGCCGAGGCGGTGATGCTGGCGGGGTCGGACCAACAGAAGGCCGAGATCCTGCCGAAGATCGCCGCGGGTCAATTGATCGGGGCGGTGGCGACCTCGGAGGGCCCGGGGACGCTCTCGCCCTCGACCCTGAAGGCGACGGTCTCGGGCGGCAAGCTGACGGGCGTGAAGATCCCGGTGACCGATGGGGACATCGCCGACCTCTGCCTGGTCATCGCCAAGGAGAACGGCCAGCCCGGCCTGTTCCTGGTCGACCTGAACGGCGCGGGGGTGACGCGCGAGGCGGTCAAGACGCTCGATCCCACGCGGGACGCGGCGAAGCTCAGCTTCAAGGATGCGCCGGCCAGCCGTCTGGGCCCCGCCGGGGAGGGCTTCTCGCTGCTTGAGCAGATCACCGACCGCGCCGCGGTGCTGATCGCCTTCGAGCAGTGCGGTGGGGCCGACAAGTGCCTGGAGATGGCCAAGGCCTACGCCCTCGAGCGCTACGCCTTCGGCCGGCAGATCGCCTCCTATCAGGCGATCAAGCACAAGCTCGCCGACATCTACGTGAAGAACGAGCTCGCCCGCTCCAACGCCTACTATGGCGCCTGGGCGCTCAACACCAATGCGCCTGAGATGCCGGTGGCGGCGAGCGCGGCGCGGATCGCGGCCTGCGAGGCCTTCTGGTTCGCCGCGAAGGAGAACATCCAGACCCACGGCGGCATCGGCTTCACCTGGGAGATGGACTGCCACCTCTATTACCGCCGGTCGCGACAGCTCGGCCTGGTCGCCGGCGCGCCGAGGGTCTGGAAGGAGCGGTTGGTCAGCCACCTCGAACGACGCAACGCGGCCTGAGGAGCGGCAACGATGGACTTCAACGACAGCCCCGAAGAAGCCGCCTATCGCGCCAAGGTGAAGGCCTGGCTCGACGCCAATGCGCCCAAGGCCCCCGCCGCCTACGATGCGGAGGGCGCCGGCGACCTGGCCGCCTCGAAGGCCTGGCAGGCCAAGAAGGCGGCCGCCGGCTACGCCCAGATCACCTGGCCCAAGGAATGGGGCGGGCAGGGCGGCACGCCCATCCAGCAGGTGATCTTCAACCAGGAGGAGGCCAGGCACGCGGTCCCCGGAAATCCCTTCCAGATCGGCCTGGGCATGTGCGTGCCGACGGTGGCCACCTTCGCCGACGATGCCACCCGGCTGCGGTTCGTGGGCCCCGCCCTGCGCGGCGAGGAGATCTGGTGCCAGCTGTTCTCCG
>JAQGIX010000277.1 GCA_028290925.1 Phenylobacterium sp.
GAGCGCGCCGGCCGTAGCATAGTGGCGGCGCAGCGGCAGGACGCGGAGCGGCCGGCGCGTGCGCAGGCCCTCGCGCACCGCCGCGGCGTTGGCCTCGAACTCCCGCGAAGTCCTCAGGACCGAATCATAGGCGCTGGCGTTCTGCGGGGAGGCCTGCAGCCAGGCGTCGAAAGCGAGCGCGTCGGCTTCGGCCAGGTCGTCGGCCTGCAGCCGGACGACCCAGTCGGCGGCCTCCGCCCATTGACCTTGATGTGAACCGGCGCTCATCGAACGTCCTGACGCACGCCGCAAGGCGCGCCCTTCATCTCCCATGACGGCGCCGCACGGCCGCGCCCCCCAGTCGTGGACAGCCGCGGATGGGTCATGCCGAAAGCCTCGCGCTGAGGTTCTTCAGGGCGGCGCTGATGTGCTTCTCCACGGACTTGACGGAAATGCCCATGGCCTGGGCGGTCTCGGCGTGGCTGCGGCCCTCCAGCTTGTGGAGGGTGAAGGCCCGCTGCATCTGCGGCGGCAGCTCGGCCACCGCCTCGACGAGTTGGCGCAGCCGCTGGCGGGAGGCGGTGACCTCGTCGGCGGCGACATCCTCGGCGACGTCTTCGCCGGCGATGGTGGTCCGGTTGGCGCCGCGCCACTGGGCGTCGCGGGCGGCGGAGCGGGCCTCGCCGCGGGCCCGGTCGAGCATCAGGTTGAACGCGATCCGGTAGATCAGCGCCATGGGATTTTCGGCCGCCTCGCCCGGCGGCCGGCCGGCGAGCTTCAGATAGAGTTCCTGGGCCAGGTCTTCCGCGGCCGCCGGCGATCCGGTGCGCGCGGCGAAGAAGCGGATCAGGTTGGCGCGCCGGGCCATGTAGGCCTGGACGAGGGAATCCTCGCCGCCCTGAGGGCTGGTCTGATCGGATTGAGGCGCGGGCACGCCAAATGATGTGCCCCATTCGCGCGGTCGCGCCAACCTCGCGCCTCCTGCGGCGGCGCCTGGCCGCATGCCAGGCTGGCCTTGGCGGCGGTCGCCGGCGACTGGCAGCCGGCGCTCCGGCGGCTGGAGAGGGCGGCCGCGAATCGGGAGGGCAAGGCGGTCGCGGACCGGAGCCGCGCCGATGACTTCGGCGCGGCGACATGCCTTGAGCGTGATCGGAAGTCGCTGATCCAAAGGGGGTTTTGTGCGTTCTGCCTAAGGTCCTCGGTGTCTGCCGTAGGGTCCGGGTATGCAGCCGGGCGATCTGCATTTATGAACTCGTTCAATATCGGTCGTCACCGAGGGAGCGCGGGGCGGCTGGGGCCAGGGAGCATTGCAGTATGTCCGACCGCACCATCCCGGGGCTCGAGCCTGCGCCGACCAAGCATCGCAAGCTGATCCAATGGGTGCGTGAGATCGCGGAACTGACGCAGCCCGAACGGGTCCACTGGTGCGACGGCTCCGAGGCGGAATGGACGGCGCTCACCGAGCAGCTGGTCGAGGCGGGCACGCTCAAACGGCTGGACCCCGCCAAGCGCCCCAATTCCTTCTACGCCGCCTCCGATCCGCGCGACGTGGCCCGCGTCGAGAGCCGCACCTTCATCTGCTCCGAGAAGGCCGAAGACGCCGGCCCGACCAACAACTGGCTTGATCCCACCGAGATGCGGGCCGACCTGAAGAGCCTGTTCGCCGGTTCGATGAAGGGCCGGACCCTGTATGTGGTCCCCTTCTGCATGGGCCCGCTGGGCTCCAAGATCAGCGCCATCGGCGTCGAGATCACCGATTCGGCCTACGTCGCCGTATCCATGAAGATCATGACCCGCATGGGCGAAGCCGCCCTCGGCCAGCTCGGTGAGGACGGCTTTTTCGTGCCGGCCGTGCATTCGGTCGGCGCGCCGCTGGAGACCGGCCAGCCGGACGCCGCCTGGCCCTGCAATGAGATCAAGTACATCGTCCACTTCCCGGAGACCCGGGAGATCTGGTCCTACGGCTCGGGCTACGGCGGCAACGCCTTGTTGGGCAAGAAGTGCTTCGCCCTGCGCATCGCCTCGGTGATGGCCCGCGACGAAGGCTGGCTCGCCGAGCACATGCTGATCGTCAAGCTGACCTCGCCGGACGGGGCGGCCCACTACGTCGCCGCCGCCTTCCCCAGCGCCTGCGGCAAGACCAACATGGCCATGCTGCAGCCGACCCTGCCGGGTTGGACGGCCGAGACCATCGGTGACGACATCTGCTGGATGCGGTTCGGCGACGACGGCCGGCTCTACGCGGTCAATCCGGAGTCGGGCTTCTTCGGGGTCGCCCCGGGAACCGGCGCGGCCACCAACAAGAACGCCATCGACGCCCTGCACGCCAACTGCATCTTCACCAACGTCGCCCTGACCGACGACGGCGACGTCTGGTGGGAAGGCCTCACGGCGGAGTCCCCGGCCCATCTCACGGACTGGCAGGGCCAGGACTGGACCCCGGCCAGCGCGACGCCCGCCGCCCATCCCAACGCCCGGTTCACCGTGCCGGCCGCGCAGTGCCCGGTGATCGCCGCCGAATGGGAAGATCCCGCAGGCGTGCCGATCTCCGCGATCCTGTTCGGCGGCCGCCGCGCCTCGGCTGTGCCGCTGGTGACCGAAGCCCGCGACTGGACCCACGGGGTCTTCATGGCCTCCAACGTGGCCTCCGAAGGCACGGCGGCGGCCGAGAACAAGATCGGCGAGCTGCGCCGCGATCCCTTCGCCATGCTGCCGTTCTGCGGCTAC
>JAQGIX010000281.1 GCA_028290925.1 Phenylobacterium sp.
ACATCCGCGGCCCGCGCGACCTGCACCCGATCTTCTTCGGCAGCTTCGACTGGCACTCCTGCGTGCACGGCTACTGGCTGCTGGCGAGCCTGCTGCGCCGCCAGCCGGGGATCCCCGAGGCCGCCGCGATCCACGCCCTGTTCGACGAACACCTGACGCCGCAGAAGGTGGCCGGCGAGCTGCACTACCTGCAGCGACCCTCGGCGCGGGGTTTCGAGCGGCCCTATGGCTGGGCCTGGCTGCTGAAGCTGCAGGCCGAGCTGCTGCTGGCGGACAACCATCGCTGGGCCGCGGCCCTTCGTCCGCTGGCGGAGGCCTTCGCCGACCGGTTCCGCGCCTTCCTGCCGAAGGCCGTCTATCCGATCCGCACCGGGGTCCACTCGAGCACCGCCTTCGCCCTGGCGCTGGCCGGGGATTACGCGGTCCGCGCCGAGGACACGGCCCTGCAGGCCCAGATGCAGGCCAAGGTCCGCGACTGGTATCTCGCCGACCGCGACGCGCCCGCCTGGGAGCCGTCGCTTGACGACTTCCTCTCGGCCACCCTGATGGAAGCCGAATGCCTGCGCCGGTTCTTGTCCGCCGAGGAGTTCCGCGCCTGGCTGGCCGATTTCCTCCCCAGGGCCGCGCGCGGCGAGCCCAAGACCCTGTTCCAGCCCGCCACCGTCACCGACCGCACCGACGGCAAGATCGCCCACCTGGACGGCCTGAACTTCTCCCGCGCCTGGTGCTGGCGCGAGATCGCCGCCGCGCTGCCGGACGACGATCCGATGGGACGAGCCGCCGAGGCGGCCGCCTCACGGCATCTGGCGGCCAGCCTGCCGCACGTGGCCGGCGACTACATGGGCGAGCACTGGCTGGCCTCGTTCGCGATGCTGGCGCTCACCGCGGGGGAATAGTCCGTCATCCTTCTCCCCTTGCGGGAGAAGGTGGCCTGCGAAGCAGGTCGGAAGAGGGGTCTCTCAAATCTCGACAGGCGGCGCCTCGACAGCTGCCAGAATAGCGCCAAGAACCCGGTCGGAGTCGCTGATCTCGCTGTTCGTGAATCGCAGCACGCGGAAACCCTGGGCGTGGAGCCAGGCGTCGCGGACCGCATCCTTCTTCGGATCGTGAAAAGGTCCATCCGCCTCGACGACGAGGCGATGACGCAGGCAAAGGAAGTCCACGGTGTAAGGACCGATGGGGACCTGCCGACGAAATTTGAGACCGACCAATCTCTTCGCGCGAAGCAGCCCCCACAGCCTTCGTTCGGTGGCTGTCGAATTCCGTCTCAGAGTGCGGGCGCGCCGGCTCGTTTCCATGGTTCAGCATCGCCTACCGAATAGGTCAGCGCGACCCCTCTTCCGTCAGCCTTCGGCTGACACCTTCTCCCGCAAGGGGAGAAGGAGCGCCCACGTGCGACACCCTCGCCGAGGAGGCGGCAGGGGCCGCGCGGGGGCCGCATTGATCAGCCGTTGGCGAGCAGGGCCTGGGCCGCGCGGGTCAGCTCCCAGCGCGAGCTGGAGTCGGCGCCTTCGCCGGGCCGGCCGTCCCAGCCCAGGAAGCTCAGCCAGCCGTGCTCGCCGAGGGCGAAGCAGCGCCGCTCGCGGGCGAACCCGACCTCGACGCGCGATCCGTCGCGGTACAGCACATTGACCAGCTGACCGCCCGGCAGGGCTTGTCTGAGCAGCTCGCGGCTGACCGGCGAGAGGCGTTCGATGTTCATCGACGGGTCCTCTGCTTTCCTAGGCGTGAGGGGACCCTGCGGCCGAATCGGCCGGCGGTGAAAGAGCCTGAGGGCCGTAGCTGTGGATGGACTCGCTGCGCCTGGGGATGAGCGGTTAGCGCTCTTCGAAGAGCCGCCGCAGCACCGTCGGCGCGAGGCCCGGCAGGTCTTCGGAGATCAGGCCGGGGCCGTGCAGTTCGGCGCACTCCGCATGGATGAAGGCGCCGGCGCAGGCCGCCTCGAAGCTCTCCATCCCCTGGGCGACCAGGCCGCCGATGAAGCCGGCCAGCACGTCGCCGGAGCCGGCCGTCGCCAGCCAGGGCGAGCCGTTGGCGTTGACCGCGGCGCGCCCGTCCGGGGCGGCGATCACCGTGTCGGAGCCCTTGAGCAGCACCACGGCCCCGGCCCGCTCGGCGGCGCGCCGCGCGGCGGCGATCCGCTCCGGCGAGCCGGCCAGCAGGCCCGGGAAGATGCGGTCGAACTCGCCCGGGTGCGGGGTCAGCACGTCGTCGCGGTCGAGCACCGAGAACAGCTCCTCCGGATCGTCGCGGAAGACGGTGATCGCGTCGGCGTCGAGCACCAGCGCCGCGCCGGTGCGGGCCAGCGCCAGCACGTTCAGCAAGGTGGTCTCCGAGACCCCGGCCGCGGGGCCGATGACCGCGGCGTCCACCTGGGCCGCGCCCTGCTGCAGCTCCAGGTCGGTCTCGAAGGGCCGCAGCATGATGGCCTCGAGATGCGCGGCGTTGGCGGCCAGCGCGTCGGGCGGCGAGAACAGCGTCACCAGGCCCGCGCCGATCCTCAAGGCGCCGCGCGCCGCCAGCCGCGCCGCCCCCGTGCTCCAGGCTTCGCCCGAGACCACGATCAGCCGGCCGCGGGCGTGCTTGTGGCTTGTGGCGTCCGGCCAGGGGAAGCGGTCGAGCCAGAGATCAGGCCCGTTCTCGAAGGTCTGCGACGCGCTCGCCCCCAGGCCGATGTCGGCGACCACCACCTCGCCGCAGCGCCCACGCCCGGGCTCCAGCACGTGGGCCGGCTTCTTGGCGTGGAACGTCACCGTCAGCCGGGCCGAGGCGCTGGGGCCGAGCGAGCGGCCGGTGTCGCCGCTCACCCCGCTCGGCATGTCCACCGCCACCACGCGCCCGGACGCCTGGGCCATCTGCTGCGCCGCGACGGCGGCCGCGCCCTCCAGCGGCCGGGTCAGGCCCGCGCCGAACAGGGCGTCGACCACCAGGGCCTCACCGAACCCGCCCTCGAGG
>JAQGIX010000286.1 GCA_028290925.1 Phenylobacterium sp.
GGAGGGTGGAAGGGGCAAGCCAAGCCCACGGCTCACCGCCCGCCCCCTCCACCACTCGCTCTTCGGCGAGTGGTCCCCCTCCCCCGAAATCGGGGGAGGCAGAGGACGACGACGACGACGACGATTATTGGCGCTCCACCGCCTAGCCCTTCCCGCACACCCTCATGGCGGGCCTCGCACCGGCCACCCGTCGACGCAGGCGATCATCCAGCCGGACGCAAGCCGTCCCGCTGCGATCAACCGCGTCCATCGGGGTCCATGGGTCCCCCGGGACGACCGCCCCGCCTAGTCCCCCTTGCGCACGAACGGGACGCTGAGGATCAGGTCGACCTGGTCGCCGACCATCGGCACATATTTGCTCACGCCGAAGTCGCTGCGCTTGATCTTGCCCGTGGCGTCGAAGCCGACGGTGTAGGCCTTGGTCATCGGATTGGGGCCGGCGCCGTGGAACCGCGCATTGAGCACCACCGGCTTGGTCACGCCGTGCAGGGTGAGCTGGCCCGCGACCGCCGCCCGGCCGGGGCCGGTCACCGTCACCTTGGTGGACTTGAAGGTCATGGTCGGGAACTTGGCCGCGTCGAACCAGTCGGGCCCCTTCAGCTCGCCGTCCAGCGTCGCATTGGTGGTGGAGACGCTGGCCATCGGCACCGACACCTCCAGCTGGCTCGCCGCCGGGGTCTTGGGATCGAGCTTCAGCGTGCCGGAAGCGTGGGTGAAGTCCCCGTACCAGGCCGACGTGCCCATGTGGTCCACGGCGAACAGCACGCGCGTGTGGACGGGCTCGACGGCGTAGGTCCCGCCCTGCACCGTGGCGGGGTTCGGCGTCTGGGCGGAGGCGGCGCTCGCCGTGGCCATGACGAGGGCGGCGAACATCGCGGCGGATGGATGGGCGTGCATGGGAATTTTCTCCGTGGGAGCAGCCGGCCGAGCTTGCGCCGCCTGAAACCCAGATAGCACCGTCATCCCGCTCCGCAAGCGCGCCGCGGAATGAGTGTCTTTCCATTGCGGTAAAGGCGGGGAATAAGCGAGCCATGGACGCCGACGCCCGCACCCTGACCGCGCCGTTCCGCGACGCGCGCTATGCGCCCCGCAAGCTCACGGTCGAGCACCGCCCCGGCGGCGAGATGGTGCTGACCAATCCCACGCCCTTCTTCCGCGGGTTCAGGACCCTCATCGCACCGCTTCGCCATTGGGCGGAGTGGGCGCCGGCGCGCACCTGGCTCGCCGAGCGCTCCGGCGCCGGCTGGCGTGAGGTCGCCTTCGCCGAGGCCTGGGAGGCGGTGCTGGCGATCGCCGGCGGCCTGCGCGAGGCCGACCTTGTTTCCAAGCGCCCGCTCCTGATCCTATCGAACAACAACATCGACCACGCGCTGGTCGCTTACGCGGCCATGAGCCAGGGCATGCCCATCGCGCCGGTCTCGGCGCAGTACGGCCTGAAGGGCGCCAACCTGGCCCGGCTGACCCATGCCTGCGAGGTGCTGAAGCCCGCGGCCGTCTACACCGAAGACGCGGCCCTGTTCGCCGACGGCCTGTCGGCCGACTGCCTGGCCGGCCTGCCGGTGATCGCGGCGAAGAACCCGCGCCCCGGCGACATCCCGCTGGAGCGCCTCTACCGCTCAGCCGCCGCCGCGCCCACCGCCACGCCGGACGACCACGCCAAGTACCTGCTGACCTCGGGCTCCACGGGCCTCCCCAAGGCGGTGATCTGCACCCACAGCAACACCGCGCTGAACTCCGCCCAGATCGCCGCCTGTTTCGACGATCCCGAGCCGCCGGTGATGGTCCATTCCGCCCCCTGGAGCCACAGCCTGGGGGCCAACTCGATCCTGCACTACGGCCTGCATCGCGGCGGCACGCTCTACATCGACTGGGGCCAGCCCACCGCCGCGCGGTTCGGCGAGACGGTGCGCAACCTGAAAGAGGTCTCGCCCACCTATCAGAACATGGTGCCGGCCGGCTGGATGCTGCTGGCCGAGGCGCTGGAGCGCGACGACGACCTGGCGCGGAGCTTCTTCGCGCAGGTGCGGCTCCTGCAATACGGCGGCGCGGCGCTCGGCCAGGCGAGCGCCGACCGCATCCAGGCCGTCGCCATCCGCACGGTCGGCGAGAAGATCAGCTTCGGCTCCGGTTACGGCGCCACCGAGACCGGGCCCACCGCCTGCAACGTCCACTGGCTGAACGACCGCATGGGGATGATCGGCCTGCCGATTCCCGGGACCTCGGTGCGGCTGGTGCCGGAGGCCGGCAATCTCGACTTCAGGGTCAAGGGCCCGCAGGTGACGCAGGGCTACCTCGGCCGGCCGGAGCTCTCCGACTTGGCCTTCGACGACGAGGGCTTCTATGTGCTGGGCGACGCCGCCCGCTTCGTGGATCCCGACGACCCCGACCGGGGCATGGTGTTCGACGGCCGGCTGTCGGAGAACTTCAAGCTGGCCACCGGCGCCTTCGTGGGCGTCGGCGAGCTGCGCATCGGGGCGATCGGCGCCGTCGGCGGGGCGGTCACCGACGCGGTGGTCTGCGGCGAGAACCAGGAGGGCGTGGGCCTGCTGCTCTACCCCAATCCGACCCTGCCGCGCGGCGAGGTCGAGGCCGCCGTCCGCGACGGCCTGACCCGCTTCAACGCCCAGGCCAAGGGCGCCGGCGGCCGCATCGTCCGCGCCCTGGTGCTGCCCGACGCCCCCGACGCCGCGCATGGCGAGATCACCGACAAGGGCTACATCGCCCAGGCGCTTGCGCGCCGCCTCCGCGAGGCCGCCGTGCGGCGGCTGTTCGCCGACCCCTCGCCTCCCGACGTGATGGAGTTCCGACCATGAACGGCGCCGACGCCCTGATCTCCACCCTCGTCGCCAACGAGGTGACCGCCTGCTTCGCCAATCCCGGCACCTCGGAGATGCAGTTCGTCGCCGCGCTGGACCGCAATCCCCGGATGCGCCCGGTGCTCTGCCTGTTCGAGGGCGTGGCGACCGGCGCCGCCGACGGCTATGGCCGCATGGCCGAGCGGCCGGCCTGCACCCTGCTGCACCTGGGCCCCGGCTACGGCAACGGCGCGGCCAACCTGCACAACGCCCGGCGCGCCTTCACCCCGATCGTCAATGTGATCGGCGACCACGCCACCTATCACCGCCAGTACGACGCGCCGCTGAACTCCGACATCCGCGCGCTGGCCACGCCCAATTCGGTCTGGGTCGAGTCCGCCGACAGCCCCGACCAGGTGGCCGCCCTGGCGGCGGAAGCCGTGGCCGCGAGCTATGGTCCGCCGGGGGGCCCGGCGAGCCTGATCCTGCCGGCCGACTCGGCCTGGCTGGAGACCACCTCGGAGCCGGTGATCGCCCAGCGGCCGGTGCGCCCGGCGCCGATCGACGCCGCCATCGAGGAATCGGCGCGCGCCCTCAAGGAAGCCGCCAAGCCCGTCCTGCTGATCGGCGGCCAGGCCTGCAGCGCCGCGGGCCTGAAGCAGGCGGCCCGCCTCGCCGCCGCCGGCGTCACCGTCTACGCCGACACCTTCGTGGCGCGCCAGCCGCGCGGCGCCGGCTGCTATGCGCCCAAGCGCATGCCCTATTTCGGCGAGATGGCGCTGCAGGAGCTGGAGGGCGTCGACCTGATGCTCCTGGCCGGCACGACCCAGCCGGTCGCCTTCTTCGCCTATCCCGGCCGGCCGAGTCTGCTGGTCCCCGAAGGCGCCGACGCCCTCTCCCTGGCTGGCCGCGGCGAGGACGCCGTCGCGGGCCTGGCCGCCCTGGCCGATGCGCTCGGCGCGCCGCGCGAGGGCCCGGTCCAGCCGCTGCAGAAGCCCGACGCCGCGCCTTCGGGTCCGCTCAGCCCGCAGCTCGCCGGCATCTCGTTCGCGCGCCACCTGCCGGAAGGCGCCATCGTCTGCGACGACAGCGTGACCTCCGGCGGCGGCATCGCCGTCCCCGCCATGACCGCGGCCCCGCACGAGGTGCTGGCGCTGACCGGCGGGGCGATCGGCATCGGCCTGCCGCTCGCGGTTGGCGCCGCCGTGGCGGCCCCCGACCGCAAGGTCGTCTCGCTGAACGGCGACGGCGCGGCCATGTACACGGTCCAGGCGCTGTGGACGATCGCCCGCGAGAACCTCGACGTCTGCGCGGTCGTCTTCGCCAACAACACCTATCGCATCCTCAACATCGAGATGATGCGCACCGGCGCCGGCCAGGCCGGGCCCCAGGCGGCCAAGCTCCTGGAGCTGGGCGATCCGTCCATCGACTGGGTGTCGCTGGCCAAGGGCCTTGGTGTGCCGGCCGTGCGCTGCGCCACCGCCGAGGACTTCGACAAGGCCTTCGCCGGGGCCATGGCCCAGCGCGGTCCGATGTTCATCGAGGCGGTGATCTAGCCGCCCACGAAAAAGGCCCGCGGGCGAACCCGCGGGCCTCGATCTTCAAGCTGCAGCCCCGGGGCTCAGCTCGTCTTGTTGCCGGGCAGCTGGCAGTTGCCGACGAACCGGCAGCCGGTTGCGCCCAGCGCGGTCACCGGGTTCGGGTTGTACTCGACCATGTAGCCCGGCAGGCCGTCGGCGCAGGCCACTTCCACCAGGATCGTGCCCTTGGTGGTTTTGGCGGCCGGCCGCGCGTTGGAGACCGTGCAGGACTTCAGGTTGAACTTCAGCAGGTCGGCCGTCAGCGGGGCGTAGTCGGACTTGCCGAGGCTGCACTTGTAGCCCGCCACCAGGGCGTGGCCGCAGTCGAGCACCTGGCCCTTGCCGGTGGCCGGGAAGATGCCGATGACGCTCGAGCCGTCGGTGCAGACCATCTCGACCACTTCGTTGGCGTCGCGCTGCGGGAAGTCGGCGTACTTGGTCACCGCGCAGTTCGAGCCGGAGCTCTTGGCGAGGCGGGTGTAGAGCGCCGCCTGTTCGGTGGCCGCCTGACGCGCGTCGGTCAGCTGGCAACCGCCGAGGATGTTGCTGGCATGGCCGCAATCCCAGGTCTCGGCCAGGGCGGCGCCGTTGGCCTTGAAGATGTAGCCCTTCCCGTCCTGGCAGGAGGCCTCGTAGAAGTCCGCCCCGTCCTTCGCGGTGCCGACGAAGCGGCGCTCCTTCACGGCGCAGTTGTTCTTCGCCGCGGCCGACAGCCGGTCAACCACCGCCAGGCGGGCGGTCTTCTCGGTGAGGGCGCATTTGATGTTGCCGCTGGAGTCGTCGAAGTTCAGGCAGTTCTGCGCCTGGATGCCCTTGGTCCCGTCGAACGGCGCGCTGCCGATGACGATGTAGCCGGAGCCTTCCTGGCAGGCGACCTCCATGAAGGTCTGGGTCTTGGTCTGGCCGATGCCGCGCGCGCCGGTGGGGGCGCACTGCGCGCCGGCCTTGGCCAGCAGCGGCGTGAGCGCCGCCTTCGGGTCGGCGTTGCCGGGCAGCAGGCAGGGCAGGCTCGGCGGCTTGGAGGGATCAGAGGTGGTGTTCGCCTCGATGCAGGAGAAGGCCGTGGCCGGGGCGCCGACCGAGGCCTGCACCACATAGCCCATGGTCCCCGGCGCGCAGGCGACTTCGTAGAAGCTCTGCGCCGGCGTGCCCTTCTTCTTGTCTTCCGGGACCTTGCCGACGAAGCGGGCGTCGCTCACCTGGCAGGCCAACCCGGCCGCCTGCACCACCGCCGGGGCTTCGGCCATGCCTTGCTTGCGTTGCGCGTCCGTCACCTTCGGCGCTTCCTTCGGCGCGGAGATCACCGCCGCCGGCGCCATCGCCGCGACGAGCAGGGCGACGGCTAGCCCTAATATATTTGGCCTCATGGTCTTCTAATCTCTCCTGGGTGTTCCTTTGCGCGCACATAAGCGCCGCGATCGCCCCAGGGTCAAGACGGGTGAGGAAGGCGACCGAAGTTGGGCTTACTTCCAATGACTTACGCCTGTTCCGGCGGTGATCGGGCGGCCCCGGCGACAAGGCCGTTTTCGAATCCCGCGGCGGCGGCCACGCTCGCGCCCAAGTCCCGGGCCTGCTAGCGATCCGCCATGATCATCCGCGCCCTCGCCCTCACAGCCGCCCTCGCCCTGGCCGCGCCGGCCGCGGCCGCCACCAGGCCCGCCGCCCA
>JAQGIX010000307.1 GCA_028290925.1 Phenylobacterium sp.
GTGCTGACCTTCGCCGGCGGCAAGCCGGTGGTGAAGGTGGGCCGCATGGCCGGTCAGTTCGGCAAGCCCCGCTCCTCGGCCGTGGAGACGCAGGGTGAGATCACCCTGCCGTCCTACCGCGGCGACAACATCAACGGCATGGAGTTCACGCCCGAGGCGCGGACGCCCGACCCGCAGCGGCTGATCCAGGCCTATTCGCAGTCGGCGGCGACGCTGAACCTGCTGCGCGCCTTCGCCGGCGGCGGCTACGCCGACCTGCACAACATCCACCGGTGGACCCTCGGCTTCGTGGCCGACAGCCCGCAGGGCGCGCGCTACCGCGAACTGGGCGAGAAAATCAGCGAGTCCCTGACCTTCATGGAGGCCATCGGCGTCACGCCGGAGAGCCAGCCGGCGCTGCACCAGGTGGAGTTCTTCACCAGCCACGAAGGCCTGCTGCTGAACTTCGAAGAGGCGATGACCCGGGTCGATAGCACTTCGGGCGACTGGTACGACACCTCCGCCCACCTGGTGTGGATCGGCGAGCGGACGCGCGACCTCGACGGCGCCCACGTGGAATTCTTCAAGGGCATCAAGAACCCGATCGGGGTGAAGTGCGGCCCGACGCTGGAGGCCGACGATCTGTTGCGCCTGAGCGAGGCGCTCAATCCGAAGAACGAGCCCGGCCGCCTGACGCTCTACGGCCGCTTCGGCGCGGACAAGATCGCCGATCGGCTGCCGCGTCTGTTGCGCGCCACCAAGGCGGCCGGCCGCAGCGTGGTCTGGGCCATCGATCCCATGCACGGCAACACGCTCACCGCCAACAACGGCTACAAGACCCGGCCCTTCGACCGCATCCTGTCTGAGGTCCGCAGCTTCGTGGAGATCTGCAAGGCCGAGGGCGTGCACCCGGGCGGCGTCCACCTGGAGATGACCGGCCAGAACGTCACTGAATGCCTGGGGGGCGCCCGCAAGGTCGGGGAGGGCGACCTCGCCGACCGCTACCACACCCACTGCGATCCGCGCCTGAACGGCGAGCAGGCGCTGGAGCTGGCCTTCCTGGTGGCCGAGAAGTTGAAGGAAGACCGCACCGAGGTCGCCCGGCGCGCCGCCGCGGGGATCTAGCGCCGCGGCTGACCGCGGCGTCCGGCTGTGCCCGGGACGCAACGCCGCCGCCAAACCTCCAAGCTTGGCTTGCGGCGGCGCCGGCGTTGACCCCATATCCGCGGCTTCTTTGAATGTCCGAGGCCTCCCATGGACCGCCCCGCGGCCCAGACGCCCGCTCGTGGCGGAGGGCGCGCCCAACTCGTTCGTCACGATCTGGCGCAGCTCCTGAAGCTGTCGGGGCCGGTGGTGATCGCGCGCCTGGGCATCATGGCCATGGGCCTGTCCGACGCCGTGGTGGTCGGCCGCTATTCGGCGACCCAGCTCAGCTATCACGCGCTGGCCTGGGCCCTGACCAGCGTGATCGTCACCATGGCGGTGGGCCTGCTCTCGGGCATACAGGTGATGGCCGCGCGCGCGATCGGGCAGGGGCGGCGCGACTTGACCGGCGCGGTGCTGCGCCGCGGGCTGGGCTACAGCCTCTGGATCGGCGTCATCTCAGCCATCGCCTTGGCCATCGCCGGGCCGTCGTTCCTGCATGTGATCGGACTGCCGAAGGACCTCGCGGACGGCGCGGGGCGGGTGCTGCTGGTCTTCTGCCTGTCGCTGCCCGGCTACTGCATCAGCGTGGCGGCGGCCTTCTGGCTGGAGGGCCTCGCCAAGCCCGGCCCGGCGGCCTGGGCCATGTGGATCGCCAACGGCGTGAACCTTGGGGTCGACCTGTTGCTGGTGCCCGGGACCTTTGGCCTGCCGGCGCTCGGCGCCATGGGCGGCGCCTGGGCGACCACCGGAGCGCGGACCTTCCTGGCCGTGGCCACCCTCGGCTACGTCGCCCTCATGCCGGAGGCGCGCGCGCTGGGCGTGTTCGACAAGCCGGAGCGCGATCGGGCGGCGGAGGCCGAGCAGCGGCGCATCGGTTTCGGCGCCGGCATCTCCAACTTCTTCGAGGTCGCCTCCTTCGCCAGCATGAACGTCATCGCCGGCTGGATCGGCGGCCTGGCGGTGGCGGCCTGGGCGATCGTGCTGAACGTGGCGGCCATCGTCTTCATGGTGCCCCTGGGGCTGGCCACCGGCGCCGCCGTGCTGGTGGGCCGGGCCCATGGCGCGCGCGATGAGCCGGGCGTGAACCGGGCCGGCGCCGTGGCGTTCGGGGTGACCGCGGTGTTCGGCGTGTTGGTGACGGCCCTCGTCTGGCCGAACGCCGCGCTGTTCTCCAAGGCCTACACCGCCAACGCCCAGACCCTGGCCATGGCCGTCCCAGCCCTGATGCTCGCCTCGGCCATGTTCCTGCCCGACGCCCTGCAGGTGGTGGTGGCCCAGGCGCTACGGGCGCGCGGCGACGTCTGGCTGCCGACCTACACCCACCTGACCAGCTACATCCTGATCATGGCGCCGCTCGCCTGGTGGCTGGCCATCCCCCTGGGGATGCACGTCATGGGCATCGCCCTGGCGGTGGTGGTCGCCAGCATCATCTCGGGCGGGCTGCTGCTGGCGCGGTTCTGGATGC
>JAQGIX010000353.1 GCA_028290925.1 Phenylobacterium sp.
AGCGCTGGACGCCCAAGGCGCTGGCCGGGATGATCGACCACTGGAAGAACCGCGGCTGGACGCCGGAAAAGCTGCCGGCCCAGGAAGGCGCCCATTTCGCCGGCGGCAAGGGCGAGAAGCTCTACCGGCTCTATCAGGAGCGCCTGCGGGTGCTGAACGCCTGCGACTTCGGCGACCTGCTGCTGCACAACCTGACGATCTTCACCCAGCACCCCGACGTGCTGGCCGAGTACCACGGCCGCTTCCGCTACATCCTGGTGGACGAGTACCAGGACACCAACGTCGCCCAGTACCTGTGGCTTCGGCTGCTCGCCCAAAAGAGCCAGAACGTCTGCTGCGTGGGCGACGACGACCAGTCGATCTACGGCTGGCGCGGCGCCGAGGTGGACAACATCCTGCGCTTCGAGCGCGACTTCCCGGGCGCCAAGGTGATCCGGCTGGAGCGCAACTACCGCTCCACCAGTCACATCCTGGCCGCCGCCTCGGGCCTCATCGCCGCCAACAAGGGCCGGCTCGGCAAGACGCTGTGGACCGACAGCGAGGGCGGCGAGAAGGTCGTGGTCCGCGGGGTCTGGGACGGCGAGGCCGAGAGCCGGCTGGTCGCCGACGAGATCGAGCAGGCCAAGCGCAAGGGGCGGCGATACCGCGACATCGCCATCCTGGTCCGCGCCTCGTTCCAGATGCGGGCCTTCGAGGAGCGCTTCGTGCTGCTGCAGATCCCCTATGTGGTGATCGGCGGCCCGCGGTTCTTCGAGCGGGCGGAGATCCGCGACGCCCACGCCTATCTGCGGCTGATCCAGTCGCCGGACGACGACCTGGCCTTCGAGCGGATCGTCAATACGCCCAAGCGCGGGATCGGCGAGACCACGGTGCAGAAGCTGCTGCAGGTCGCGCGGCTGAACGGCGTGCCGGCCAGCACGGCCGCGCGCCAGATCGTGCAGACCGACGAGCTCGCCGCCCGCACGCGGACGGCGCTGTCGACCTTTCTGCGCGACCTCGACCGCTGGCGCGCCGAGGCCGAGCGCATGCCCCATCAGAGGCTGATGGAACAGGTGCTGGAGGAGAGCGGCTACACCGACGCCCTGCGCCTCGACAAAAGCCCCACCGCCCAGACCCGGCTGGAGAACCTCAAGGAGCTCGTCCAGTCGATGGGCAATTTTGAGACCCTGCAGGCCTATCTGGAGCACGTCTCCCTGGTCATGGACCTCGACCGCGGGCCGGCCGCCGACGCGGTGCAGATCATGACCCTGCACTCGGCCAAGGGGCTGGAGTTCCCGCTGGTCTTCCTGCCCGGCTGGGAGGAAGGCGTCTTCCCCTCCCAGCGCTCGATGGACGAGACGGGCGAGAAGGGCCTCGAGGAGGAGCGCCGGCTGGCCTATGTGGGCATCACCCGGGCGCGGGAGGAGGCCCGGGTCTCCTTCGCCGCCAACCGCCAGGTCTATGGCCGCTGGACCAGCCAGCTGCCCTCCCGCTTCGTGGACGAGCTGCCGCTGGCCAACGTCGAAGCCTCGTCGGACACCGGCTACTACGGCGGCGGGCCGGGCATGCAGCAGCACGGCAGCCGCTGGGACGAGGCCCCCAACTTCGGCGCAGGCTATTCCTCGCCCGGCTGGCGCAGGGCCCAGGCGGCCGGCTACCGCGGCAGCCATCCGGGCCGCCAGCAGGTGATCGAGGGCGAGGGCCGGCTGGTCGCCGTCTCCGAGACCTCCGCCGCCAGCGACTACAAGCGCGGCGACCGCGTCTTCCACCAGAAGTTCGGCTACGGCCTGGTCACCGCCATCGAGGGCAACAAACTCACGGTGATGTTCGAGAAGGCCGGCGAGAAGAAGGTCATCGACAGCTTTGTCGACAAGGCTTGAGCCGCCGGCCTCACCCCGAACCAATGCGTGAACCAATCCGTCCACCGCGCGCTTAAGGCCCGCGTTGGAACGGAGCATCAAAAGTGAAGACCCAGTTGGCCGGCGCGGGCGTTGCCTTGATCGCCGGGCTGCTGATCGGCGCGGCGGCGAAACCCGACCTCAACAGCGCCGATCGGCCCGAGGGGCCGCAGATGCTGGCGGGCTCGGGCGGCGCGCGCGGGGCGGGTCCGTTCGGCGACGGCGCGACCTTCGCGAACTATAGCGGCCAGGTCCCGGACTATGTGCTGGGCACCGACTGGAAGAAGGCGCTCACCCCGCAGCCGGTTGTCGCCGAGCCCTCGCCGCCGGCCGCCAGGCTCGCCCAGAACGACGAACCGCTTCCCGACCTCTCGCTCACCCACGCCACCTATGACGAGCCGCCGCGCGCGCCGCCGAGCTATCCGTCCGTGCAGGGTGGGCAGGCCCCCGGCGCGGACCTCCTGCCGCCGGCGCATTCCGACGGGGCCGGCTGAGCCCCTCGCCTTTCGCATCGGGCCTCGCTAGACGGGGCCGCATGAGCGAACCGGCCGTCCAGATCACCGCCCGCGGACCCCGCGCCGAGGCCGAGGCCGCCGCGGCCGCCCTGGACGCCGATCCGGCCACCGAGGCCCTCACCTATTCCATCCTCGAAGAGGACGAGGACCACGACGTCTGGCGGATCGACGCCTTCCCGACGGCGGCGGACGAGCAGCCGGCGATCGAGGCCGTGCTGGCGAGGTTCGGGGCGTTGCGTGTCGGCGTGGCGGTGCTGGCCGACGCCGACTGGCTGGCCATGTCGCTGTCGGGATTGCCGCCGGTGCGGGCCGGCCGGTTCTTCGTCTACGGCGCCCACGACCGCGGCCTCGCGCCGCCCAACGCTGTCAACCTGCGCATCGAGGCCGGCGCAGCCTTCGGCACCGGCCATCACGGCACCACCGTCGGCTGCCTCGCGGCCTACGACCGGCTTCTCAAGGCGCGGCGGTTCGAGCGCGTGCTGGACGTGGGCTGCGGCACCGGCGTGCTGGCCATCGCCGCGGCGCGGACCGGCTCGCCGGTGGCCATCGGCACCGACATCGACGCGCCGTCGGTCCGCATCGCCAACGAGAACGCCGCCTTGAACGGCGCCCGCGCGCGGTTCATCCACGCCAGCGGGCTCAACGCCGCGGCGGTCCGCGACCGCGGGCCCTACGACCTGGTGTTCGCCAACATCCTGGCCCCGCCCCTGGTGGCCCTGGCCCAGGACATCAGGCGCGCGCTGAAGCCCGGCGGCCGGGCGATCCTGTCGGGCCTGTTGCGCACCCAGGAGCGCCGCGTGCTGGCGGCCTATGTCTCGCGCGGTTTCCGGCTGGAGCGCCGCCTGCACCGCGACGCCTGGGCGACGCTGACGCTGCGGCGTCCCTAGCCGGCGACCTTGCCGGCGCCGAGCTCGGCGCGCCAGCGCGCCTCGGCGTCCTTCAGCTTCAGGTCGATGGTCAGCCGGCTAAGCTCGGCGACCTCCAGCATCTCCAGCGGCTCGAAGCTGAAGGCGGCCTCGCCGTGCGCCTGCCAGGCCGCCTGCATCTCGCGGTTGGGGTGGCCGCCGGTGCGCAGCCCGAACCAGACGCCGTTCTGCTTCTGCGAGACACTGTGCGAGGTCCCGACCCATGCCTGGCCGGAGGCGGCGCAGCGCACCGCGAACACGCCCACGGAGGAGGCGCGCTCCTTGTATTGGCGAACGGCGTCGCGGCGGTTCTGCTTGTCCATGCCGCTCCGCTACGCGCCTGGCGATCGGGGTGTCAATCGATCCGCGGGCGCACGGGGCCCGAGCCGGCGGCCTTTGCCCGACGCCGCGGAAGGGCTACATCCCAGGCATGCGCCAGACCTTCGACGAAGCCACCGACCGCTCCTTTGGAGCCAAGCACGTCCCGCTGATCCGCCAGGCCATGGCCGAGCAGGGCCTGGACGGCGTGCTGGTGCCGCACGAGGACGAGCACCAGAACGAATACCTGCCGGCCGCCAACGACCGGCTGGCCTGGGCCACCGGCTTCACCGGCTCGGCCGGCGCCGCGGTGATCCTGAAGGACAAGGCCGCGGTGTTCGTGGACGGCCGCTACACCCTGCAGGTCCGCGACCAGGTGGACGGCAGCCTGTTCGAGATCCGCGA
Organism: Phenylobacterium sp.; assembly: GCA_028290925.1. GTDB lineage: Bacteria > Pseudomonadota > Alphaproteobacteria > Caulobacterales > Caulobacteraceae > Phenylobacterium. The sequence goes on from JAQGIX010000353.1 coordinate 4,021, forward strand.
CCTGGTCGAGGGCGGCGTGCCCGCCTACCTCGAGTCCGCCCCGGCCCGTGGCGCGCGGATCGGCTACGACCCGCGCCTGCACAGCCCCGACGCCCTGGAGCGGCTGAAGACCGCCGCCGCCAAGGCCGGCGCCGAGCTGCGGCCGGTCAGCACGAACCCTGTGGACCAGGCCTGGGGCGCCCAGCGCCCGCCGCAGCCGGTCGCCCCAGTCGTGCCCCATCCGCTGGACTACGCCGGCGAGGAAGCCTCGAAGAAGCGCCACCGCCTGGGCGACGAGCTGAAGGCGCGCGGCGCGGACGCCGCGGTGCTGACCGCGCCGGCCTCCATCGCCTGGCTGTTCAACGTGCGCGGCGGCGACGTCATCCGCTCACCCCTGCCGTTCGGCCAGGCGATCCTGAACGCCGACGGCTCGGCCCGGCTGTTCCTCGATCCGCAGAAGGTGACGCCCGACCTGCCGGCCTGGCTCGGCAACGAGGTGCGGCTGGAGGCGCCGCAGGACCTGCCGCGGGCCCTCGCCGACCTGGAGGGCCAGCGCGTGCTGGTCGATCCGGCCCAGTCCTCGGCCTGGTATTTCGAGGCCCTGGCGTCGGCTGGCGCCCAGGTGCTGCGGGCCGAGGATCCCTGCCTGCTGCCGCGGGCCTGCAAGAACCCCGTGGAGATCGAAGGCAGCCGCAAGGCCCACGCCCGCGACGGCGCGGCGCTGACCCGTTTCCTCCACTGGCTGGCCACCGAGGGTCAGACCAACCCGCCGGACGAGATCACCGCGGTCTCCAAGCTGGAGGCGTTCCGCGAAGAGACCGGCGCGCTGAAGGACCTCTCCTTCGACACCATCGCCGGCGCGGCCTCCAACGGCGCCATCGTTCATTACCGGCCGACCAAGCGGCTCAACCGGCGAGCCGAGATGGGCTCGCTGCTCCTGGTGGATTCCGGCGCCCAGTACCTGGACGGCACCACCGACGTGACCCGCACGGTGGCCATCGGCGAGCCCACCGCCGAGATGGCCGAGCGCTTCACCCTGGTGCTGAAGGGCCACCTGGCGCTGGCCCGCGTGCGCTTCCCAGCCGGGACCACCGGCTCGGCGCTCGACATCCTGGCCCGCGCCGCCCTGTGGGCGCACGGCCTCGACTACGACCACGGCACCGGCCACGGCGTCGGCTCCTACCTCGGGGTCCACGAGGGCCCACAGCGGATCGCCAAGGCCCCCAACGCCGTGGCGCTGCGGCCCGGCATGATCGTCTCCAACGAGCCGGGCTACTACAAGGAAGGCGCCTACGGCATCCGCATCGAGAACCTGCAGGTCGTGACGCCCGCCCAGGAGGTGAAGGGCGGCGACCGGCCGATGATGGCCTTCGAGACCCTGACGCTGGCGCCCATCGACCGGCGGCTGGTGGCGAAGGCCCTGCTCAGCGACGAGGAGCGCCACCAACTCGACGCCTACCATGCGCGCGTGCGCTCGGTGATCGGCCCGCAGGTCCCGGCCGAGGTGCGCGCCTGGCTGGACGAGGTCACCGCGCCGCTCTAGGCGGGGTTCCTCGGGTCAGTGCATCAGGCGCCCGCCGGCGACGTCCAAGGTCGCGCCGGTGATCCACCCTGCGCTGTCGGACGCCAGGAACAGGGCCGCCGCCGCCACGTCGGCCGGCGAGCCGAGACGTCGGATGGGATGCGTCAGGGCCACCTGCTCCTGCACCGCCGCAGACATATGCGCCGCCGTCCGATCGGTGAGGATGGCCGACGGGGCGATGCAGTTCACACGCACGCCGAACGGACCCAGGTCCTGCGCGGCCTGCCGCGTCAGCATGATGACGCCGGCCTTGGCGACGCCATAGCCGAGCGGGGCCTGCGACGGGGCGCGGCCGGCCGTCGAGGCCATGGTTATCACCGCGCCGCCGCCATCGCGCTTGAGGCTGGCGACGAAGGCCTTCAGCGTCAGGAACGTCGCCGTCAGGTTGTTGTCGAGGCTGGAGCGCCACTCCGTTTCGGTGACGTCTTCGAGCGGGCCGGGCCGGCTCACGCCGCCGCCGGCGAAGGCCACGAGGATGTCGAGCCTGCCCTCGCGGCGCATCAGCTCGCCGTGGGCCGCCTCGAGCTCAGCGAGATTTGTGCAGTCGGGACGCGCCGCGGCGTGTCCGTCGGAGATCGCGTTGAGCGACTGGACAACGGCGTCGAGGCGCGCCTGGTCGCGGCCGGCGACCGTGACGCGGACGCCATTGCGAGCCAGCCAGCGCGCGGTCTCGGCTCCGATCCCGCCAGAGCCGCCGGTCACGAACGCCGTCTTGCCGGCGAGCTCCGGGTAGGTCGGGATGCTGGGCATGCCTGCGGAACTCATGAGCTAAGCTCCCGCCAGGAACGATGCGCTGGACCGGCGCTGATATTGGATATACATACTGTATAGTAATGACTGGACCGGACGGGGCGTCAAGGACCTATTCGAGCGCAAAGCGCGGCGCGAAAGCTGCGGAGACCCGCGGCCGGCTGATCGGCGCGACGGCGGCCCTTCTGCGGGACCAGGGGGTCGCGGCGCTTTCCCTTGAGGCCGTCGCGGCCGCCGCGGGCGTGACGCGGCTGACGGTCTACAACCAGTTCGGCTCGCGGCGTGGATTGCTCGAAGCCGCCTTCGACGCGCTGGCCGCCGCGGGCGGCGTGACGGATTTGGCGGAGGCGATGGCGATGACCGACCCGCGCGCGGCGCTCGCCCGGCTGGTGGAGGTGTTCTGCCGCTTCTGGGGCTCTGATGCAGGCCTCGCCGGCCTGTACGCGGCCGCGGCCGCCGACCCCGAGTTGGCGGAGAGCCTCGCGGCCCGCAACGCCCGGCGCCGCGAGGCCCTCGCGGTGCTGGTGCGCCGATTTGGAGGACCCATCGGGGACGCGCAGCGCGACGTCGTCGACCTTCTCTTCGCCCTGACCAGCTTCGCCATGTTCCAGGCGCTGCGGGCGGGCGGTCGTGAGCCCGACGCCATCTGCGCCCTGCTGAAACCCCTCTGCGACCAGGCTTTCGCTAGCCGCCCACCAGCTCCAGCCACTCGTCCTCGGTAAGCACCTGGACGCCCAGCTCGGCGGCGGTCTTCAGCTTCGAGCCGGCGCCGGGGCCGGCCACCACGATGTCGGTCTTCTTGGACACCGAACCCGAGACCTTGGCGCCCAGCCGTTCGGCCTGGGCCTTGGCCTCGTCGCGGGTCAGGCGCTCCAGGGCGCCGGTGAACACCACGGTCTTGCCGGCGACCGCCGTGTCGGTCTTGGGCTTCTCGGCCTCCAGCACGGTCAGCTCGCCGCGCAGGTCCAGGACCATCGCCCGGTTGTGATCCTCGGCGAAATAGGCGGCGGCGGCCTCGATCACCGCCCCGCCGATCTGGTCCATGGCGTCGAGTTCCTCGATGGCCTCGGCGTCGCGCGCGGCGACCCGGTCCATGGCTTCCAGGAACGCCTCGACCGTGCCGTAGCCGCGGGCCATGACCACCGCCGTGGTCTCGCCGATATGGCGGACGCCGAGGCCGTAGATGAAGCGGTCCAGCGCGATGGTGCGTCGCGCCTCGATGCCGGCCAGCAGGTTGCCGACGCTGGTTTCGCCGAACCGCTCGATCTCCAGCAGTTCGGCGCGCTTCTCGTGCAGGCGGAAGATGTCGGCCGGCGAGGTCAGCCAGCCCCGCTCAGTGAAGATCACCAGCTGCTTCTCACCCAGCCCCTCGATGTCGAAGGCCCTGCGGGACACGAAATGGCGCAGGTGGGCGAGCTTCTGGAACGGGCAGGCGAACTCGCCCGAACAGCGGCGCACCACCGTCTCCGCGCCGGTCGCGGTGGTCTCGCGCACCACCGGTGTGTGCAGCTGGCAGGGGCAGACCTGCGGGAATTCGAACGGCTTGGCGCCCTGCGGCCGCTCTTCAATCACCACGCTGACGATCTGCGGGATCACGTCGCCGGCCCGCTGCAGGATCACCGTGTCGCCGACGCGGACGTCGAGGCGGGCGATCTCGTCGGCGTTGTGCAGGGTGGCGTTGGTGACGACGACGCCGCCCACCGTCACCGGCGTCAAACGCGCGACGGGCGTCAGCGCGCCGGTGCGGCCCACCTGGATGTCTATGGCCTCCAGCACCGTGCGGGCCTGCTCGGCCGGGAACTTGCGCGCGATCCCCCAGCGCGGGGCGCGGGAGACGAAGCCCAGGCGGTTCTGCCAGTCGAGCCGGTCGACCTTGTAGACCACGCCGTCGATGTCGTAGCCGAGGTGGGGCCGAAGCGCCTCCATCTCACGGTAGGCTTCGAGCAGGCCCTCGACGCCATGCACCCGGCGGCTCTGGGGCGTCGTCCGGAAGCCCCAGGCCTTGAGCTTGGAAAGCGCCTCCCACTGGGTCTGCGCGAACGGCGCGCTGATCAGGCCCCAAGCGTAGGCGAAGAAGCGCAAGGGCCGGCCGGCGGTAATCCGCGGATCGATCTGGCGCAGCGACCCGGCGGCGGCATTGCGCGGATTGGCGTAGGTCTTCTGGCCGGCTACCGCCGCGGTTTCGTTAAGCGCCGCGAACTCCTCGTGGCCGAGATAGACCTCGCCGCGGATCTCGATGATCTCCGGCCACCCGGCGCCCGCCAGGCGCTTGGGGATTTCCGACAGGGTGCGCAGGTTCTCGGTGACGTCCTCGCCCACCCGGCCGTCGCCGCGGGTGGCGCCGCGCACCAGCAAGCCGTTCTCGTAGCGCAGCGAGGCCGACAGGCCGTCGATCTTCGGCTCGGCGGTAAAGGCCACCGGCTCCTCGCCGAGCTTCAGGAAGCGGCGGACGCGGGCGTCGAACTCGGCGGTGTCGTCGTCGGAAAACGCGTTGTCCAGGCTGAGCATCGGCACGCCATGCTCGACCGCCGAGAATTGCTCGGAGCGCGCCGCGCCGACCCGCAAGCTCGGCGAGTTCTCGCGCACTAGGTGCGGGAAGCGGGCCTCGATCTCACCGTTGCGGCGCTTCAGCGCGTCATAGTCGGCGTCGGAGATCGCCGGCTCGTCCTGCTGATAGTAGCGGATGTCGTGCGCCGCGATCGCGTCGGCGAGCGCGGTGAGCTCGCTCACGGCTTCGGCTTCGGTGAGATCGGGGACGGGGCGAGCGGGCGACATGGCGTGATGCTCTAGCCTGCTTCCTTTCCCGCGCAAGCGGGAGAGGAAATCAGGCGTCCATCAGCGCCCGGGCCGCGGCGCGGGCGGCTTCGGTGATCTCGGCGCCGGCCAGCATGCGGGCGATCTCCTCCTCGCGGTCGGCGGGAGCCAAAGGCTCGACCACCGTGCGGACCCGATCACCCTCGCCGGCCTTGGCGATCCGCCAATGGGCCTCGCCGCGGGCGGCCACTTGCGGGCTGTGGGTGACCACCAGCACCTGGGCCCCCATTTTTCCGTCCTTTGGGGCGGCCAGGCGCTTCAGGCGCAGGCCGACCGCGTCGGCGACGGCGCCGCCCACGCCCTGATCGACCTCGTCGAAGATCATCAGCGGCTGCGGGCCCGAGCCGCGGCCGGCCAGCGCCGCCTTCAGCGCGAGCGCGAAGCGGGCCAGCTCGCCGCCCGAGGCGATGCTCCCCAGGTCCGCGAACGGCGCGCCGGGGTTGGTGGCGATCTCGAAGACCACGCGGTCGAGGCCGGTCGGGCCGGCGCGATCCTCACCGAGCGGCTCGAGGGCGACGCGGAACCGGGCCTTGTCCAGCTTCAGCGGTGCGAGCTCGGCCATCACGGCGGCGGCGAGCGTCTCGCCCGCGGCCTGGCGGGCGGCGGTGAGGATCGCGGCCGCGGCCAGATAGGCGGTCCGGGCGGCGGCCAGCTCGGCGTCCGCGGCCTTCAGCGCGTCCTCGGAGCTCTCCACGGCCCGCAACCGCTCGGCGAAGCGGACGCGGAGCAGCGGCAATTCCTCGACGCTGACCCCCAGCTTGCGGGCCAAGCCGCGCAGGTCGAACAGGCGCTCCTCGGCCTTCTCCAGGCGGTCGGGCTCGAACTCGAAGGCCTCGGCGGCGGCGTCCACCGTGGCCTCGGCTTCCTGCGCCTCGATAAGCACCCGGTCGAGGGCGGCGGAGGCTTGCGCCAACCGCTTCACCGCGCCGGTGTCTTCGGCCGCGCCGGCCGAGAGCGCCCGCTCGCGGGCCCGGTCCAGCGAGCGCACCGCGCCGGCCAGCCGATTGGAGAGCCCCTCGAACGCCTCCCGCGCCGAGGCGATCTCGGCCAGGGCCTTTTCCGAGGCGCCCAGGATGGCGCGTTCGCCGGCCAGCTCGACCTCCTCGCCTGCGCGCGGGTCGAGCCGCTCGATCTCGGAGAGCCGGAGCGTCAGCTCCTCGGTGTCGGCGGTAGCTTGATCCGTCAGGCGGTGAAGCTCTTCGAGGCGGGTGCGCGCGAGGCGCCAGGCCTGCCAGGCCTGCGCCACCACGGCCGCCCGGGCGTCCAGGCCGCCGAAGGCGTCGAGCATGGGGCGGTGGGTGCGGGCGTCCAGCAGGCCCACGGTCTCATGCTGGCCATGCACCTCGAGCAGGGCCTCGCCCACCTGCTTCAGCACGCCCACGCCGGTCGCCTGGTCGTTGACGAAGGCGCGGCTGCGGCCGTCGGCCGAAAGCGTGCGGCGCAGGACGAGGTCCTCGTCGCGGGCGTAGCTCAGGCCCTTCTCCTCCAGGACCGCCCAGACCGGATGGTCAGGCGAAGGCGCGAAGACCGCGGAGGCGGCGGCCTGGGCTGCGCCGCGGCGGACGAGACCGGCGTCGGCCCGGGCGCCGACCGCCAGGCCCAGCGCATCGAGGATGATCGACTTGCCCGCCCCGGTCTCGCCGGTGAGCACGGTGAGGCCCGGCCCGATGGACAGGTCCAGGGCCTCGATCAGGACCACGTCGCGGATCCAAAGTCCGATCAGCATGGGTGCGAAGATCGCCTGGAATCAGCGCCCTTGGGAAGGGCGGGCCCATCGAGATATGGTCACGTTTTGTTCTAGCGATCAACCCACCGGCCCGACGGCCGGCGAGCGGGCGACTGCGGGCCGTCAGAACGGATGGAAGATGCTGCGCTTCTTCTTCGCCGGGACCGGGGCGGGGCCCGTGGCGCTGGCGTCGGCCTTGGCGGCCGGGGTCGCGTCCGCCGTGGTCTGGACCGGCGGCGCCAATGCGGCGGCCGGCGGCTTGATAGTGGTGTCCTTGTCGTGCCGGAAGGGGATGCGGAAGACGCCGCGGCGGCCCTTGCCGGTCGGCTCCACGGCGGGCTTCAGGCCGCTGGACGTCAGCAGCTTGTAGGCGTCGGCGTACCAGGGATCGCCCGGATAGTTGTAGCCGAGCACCGCGCCGTTCTTCTTGGCCTCGTCGATCAAGCCGATCGTCAGATAGCCCTCCACCAACCGGTAGAGCGCCTCCGGCGTATGGCTGGTGGTCTGGAAGCGGTCCACCACGCCCTTGAAGCGGTTGATGGCGGCCAGGGTGTCGCCCTGGCGCAGGTAGTAGCGGCCGATGTTCATTTCCTTGCCGGCCAGCTGGTCGTTGACCATGTCGATCTTCACCCGCGCGTCGCGGGCGTATTCGGTGGCCGGGTAGCGCTGGGCGACCTCGCGCAGATTATCCAGCGCCTGGCCGGTCGCCGCCTGGTCGCGGCCCACGTCGACGATCTGCTCGAAGTAGCAGATGGCCTTCAGGTAGTGGGCATAGGCCGCCGTCGGATTGCCGGGATAGAGCTGGATGAAGCGGTCGGCGTCGGCGATCGCCTCGGGATAGTTGTTGCCCTCGTAGTGGGCGAAGGCCTGCATGAGGATCGAGCGGCGCGCCCATTCCGAATAGGGGTGCTGGCGTTCCACCTCGCCGAAATACTCGACGGCCTGGTTCCAGAGGCGGCGGTCCATGTAGTCCGCACCCGTGGAATAGAGCAGCTCCACCGGCCGCTCCTCATAGGCGAGCTTGGGCGTCTTCTTCTTGCCGGCGCACCCAGCCAGGGCGAGAGCGCAGAAGGCGGCGGTCAGCGCCGGGCGAGCCCACGAATTCCGAAGCAAGATCACCTTCACCTCAAAGGACAAACGCGCGCCCCCACGCGAGTCCCCGCTTCTACACCACGCGGGAGATGGAGCAAACGGAAGCGCGGTCGCAGTTGCTTCCCCGTTTACGGGGGAGCCAAATTCAGACCGCCTGCCTCAGCGGTTCGGCGAAGGTGCGGTAGCGCCAGGCCTGCGGGCTGGCCGCCACGGCGCGGACCAGCAGGTTGTTGATCGCGTGGCCGGCCAGCTCGGCCTCGAAGCGGCCCAGGATCGGCGCGCCCAGGACATAGAGGTCGCCGATGGCGTCAAGCGCCTTGTGGCGCACGAATTCGTCGGGGCGGCGAAGACCCTCGGGGTTCAGCACCCGGTCGCCCTCGATCACCACGCAGTTCTCCAGGCTGCCGCCGCGGGCCAGGCCCAGGCTGCGCAGATGCTCGACCTCGTGCAGGAAGCCGAAGGTGCGGCAGTCGGCGAGCTCGTCGCGGAACGCCTGGCCGTCCATGGCCAGGTCGACCCTCTGGCGGCCGATGACCGAACTCGGGAAGCTGATCTCGAAGGCCACCTCGAAGCCCTCGGCAGGCCGCAGGGCGGCGCGCTTGTCGCCGTCGACCACCTCGATGGTCTCCAGGATCTCGATGAAGCGGCGCGGGGCGTCCTGCATCCGCAGGCCGGCGCGGTCGAGGATGGTGATGAACGGCAGGGAGGAGCCGTCCATGATCGGCATCTCCGGACCGTCGAGCTCGACCGTGGCGTTATCGATGCCCAGCATGACCAGGGCGGCCATCAGGTGCTCGATGGTGGCGACGGTGACGCCGGCGGCATTGCCGATCACCGTGCCGAGCTGGGTCTTGCAGACGGTCTCGGGCGCGACCAGCACCCGGTTGTCGCGGTCGGTCACGTCGGTGCGGATGAACAGGATGCCGGTGTCGGCGACGGCGGGCCGGACGGCCACGCGCGTATAGGCGCCGGTGTGCACGCCCACGCCCGCGAACAGCGCGGGACCCCGGAGCGTATGCTGGAAGGCGTCTGCGGCCACGCTGGACCTTTCCCGAAATCTTGTGCGCCGGTCGCCACCGGCCGCTACGTCCCCAACTCACCGGCTAAGGCGATTGCCGCGACGCAGCAAAGCACTTCCTGTTTCGCAATGTTTCGCTTTGGGAAAGGTTAACGAGCCCTCCTCGGAGGAACGCCCATTCGTCAACGATTCTGAACGTCAGCGACACGCGACGTCGCCAGAAAAGCGAAACGGCTCCGCTGGGATCAACGGAGCCGCCGTCGGTGTCTATGGGTCCGCGGGACAAGCCCCGCGAGTGAGGTTCGCGCTAGTTCGCCAGGCGGCGCAGGAAGGAGGGGATTTCCAGGTCCTCGGCCGTTTCGGCGTGCGCCTCGGGCGCGGCCGCCTCGAGCGGCTGGGCGCCGCCGCGGCTGGCGCTGGGACGGGCCGCCGGAGCGCTG
>JAQGIX010000356.1 GCA_028290925.1 Phenylobacterium sp.
CCCCTCCACCACTCGCTCTTCGGCGAGTGGTCCCCCTACCCCGAAAACGGGGGAGGCAGAGGACGACGACGACGATTACTGGCGATCCTCCGCCTGAGCCCTTCGTGGCTCCAAACCTGCCCGCTTCCCCATCCGACCGCGGAATCGCCGCAAGCTGCGCCGTCAGCGTGCGGACACACGCCTGCAATCTGGGTGACGGAAGACGCCTGCGCGGGCAGGCCAAGAACGGGAAAGTCGGGGGAATGAAGCTTTCACAATGGATCGTCGCGGGCGCGGCCCTGGTCTGCGCCGCGGTGTTCGCAACCCCGCTCGTCGTGCACGCGCAGGCGGCCGGACCGGACGGCGAGGCGCTGTTTAACGCCCGGTGCAAGGCCTGCCATGACCCCGCGGTGGGCCGCGCGCCGCCGCGCGCCACGCTGGCCGTCATGCCGCCGACGCAGATTGTCGAGATCCTGACCACGGGCCCTATGGCGCCGATGGCCACCGGCCTCAGCCCCGAGGACAAGCGCGCGATCGCCGCCTACCTCACCGCCCGCCCGGCCACAGCTCCGGCCGCCGGTCCCGACGCCCATCCGGCGCCGGCCTCCGCCCGCGGCGGCTTCGCCCAGCCGCCAGCCAACTTCGGCGTCGATCCGAAGTGTATGACGGCCGCGCCGCCGATCCGCGAAACCGCCTCCGACTGGGCCAGCGTCGGGGTGGACGCGGACTCCAGGCGCTTCCAGCGCCATCCCGGTCTCGCCAAGGCGGACGTGCCGAAACTCAAGCTCAAGTGGTCGTTCTCGATGGTCGGCGGCGGCATGCCCACCGTGGTCGGCGACTGGCTGTTCATCACCAACCGGACCGGCAAGTTCTACGCCCTGGACGCCAAGACCGGCTGCGTGCGCTGGGTGCTGGACGGCGTCGCCGCGCGCACCACCCCGATGATCGTCAAGAGCGCCATCTCGCCCTCCGGCTGGGCGACCTTCGTGGGTGAGCGCAACCGCACCGTCCACGCCTTCGATGCCCGCAGCGGCCGCGAGATCTGGGCCAGCGCCCAGCTCGAGAGCAATCCGGTGGGCGCGATCACCGGCACGCCGGTCATCTCCGGCGGCCAGCTGTTCGTGCCGATGAGCTCGGGCGAGGAAGGCGCCGCCACCCAGCCTGCCTATGCCTGCTGCTCGTTCCGCGGCTCGCTGTCGGCGCTCGACCTGGCGACCGGCAAGGTCCAGTGGAAGACCTATGTGGTCACCGAGCCGCTGCATCCGACCCGGAAGAACTCCGTGGGCACGCAGCTGCAGGGTCCCGCGGGCGGCGCCATCTGGTCGGCGCCGACGGCCGACGCCCGGCGCGGCCTGGTCTATGTGGCCACCGGCGACAGCTACACCGAGGTCGACACCAAGGGCGCGGACGCCATCGTCGCCATGGAAATGGCCACCGGCAAGGTCCGCTGGAGCCGCCAGGTCACCCCGGGCGACAACTTCATCATGGGCTGCAACGCCGCGGTCCGCGGCCTGAACTGCCCCAATCCGATGGGGCCGGACTATGACTTCGGCGCCTCGCCGATCCTCTTCAAGCTTGCGGCCGGCAGGGATGTGCTGCTCTCGGGCCAGAAATCCGGGACGGTCTACGGCATGGATCCCGATAGCGGCCGGCTCATCTGGAGCACCAAGGTCGGATCGGGCTCGGCGCTCGGCGGCGTCGAATGGGGCATGGCGGCCGACGACAAGCGGCTCTACGTGGCCAATTCCGACATCCTCAACCTGATGGACGAGATTCTCGCGCGGCAGGGCCAGCCGCCCGTCGAAGGCGAGGCCTCCGGGCCGGCCAGGCCCGGCCTCTCGGCGCTCGATCCGGCGACCGGCAAGGTGCTGTGGACCACGCCGGCTCCGGTCGCGCCCTGCCGCTATGCCGGCGACGCCTCGCGCGCGCCGGCCGGAAGCGCCTGCATCCGCGCCCAGTCGGCCGCCCCCTCGGTGATCCCCGGCGTGGTGTTCTCCGGGACCATGGACGGCTGGTTCCGCGCCTATGACGCGGCGAGCGGCCAGATCCTCTGGGCGAACTCGACCACCGCCCAGGCCTACGACACCCTCAACCAGGTCAAGGCGCAGCCCGGCGGCGCCATCGACGGCCTGGGCCCGACGATCGCCGGCGGCATGGTCTATGTGATGAGCGGCTTCAACGGCCCGTCACGGACCGGCGGCAACGGGATCAACGTGCTGCTCGCCTATTCGGTGGCGGGCCGCTAGCCGGAACGGCGCGCAGCCTGAGCACGTTTGAGCTGCACGCGGCGCGGAGATCCGGCATGAGCAAGAAGAACAAGGGCTTCCTGCCCAAGAGGATCGCGGGCGTGAAGGTGCCGAAGTCCGTGCGCAACGGTCCCCTGGGCGAACTCATCGCCTCTTCCGCCGGACCGGCGCTGATCGCCGAAGCGGTGATGGTCGCCCGGGCCAAGCAGATCAAGGACGACGTGGAATCCAAAAGAAATCCGCCCGCCGTCGAAGCCGGCTTGACCTGAGCGCCGTTGGCCGGCCTTCGACCGTGTTTCTGAACCTGAGATCGCAGCACGCGTTGACTTGGGCGACATCCCCCCTATCTTCCGCCGCGCGCGGCGATCTCCGCCTGCGCCGCCGCGGCACGCCGGCCCCAGATTTCCGGGCGGGTCCCCGCCCGATCCGTAACGAATGACCGAATTCTCAGAACTAGGCTTGTCGCCCGCGACCCTTCAGGCGGTCGCCGACGCAGGCTACCACACCGCAACGCCGATCCAGGCTGACGCCATTCCCGTGGTGCTGCAGGGCCGCGACGTGCTGGGCATCGCCCAGACCGGCACCGGCAAGACCGCGGCCTTCACCCTGCCGATGATCGACAAGCTGGCCGCCGGCCGCGCCCGGGCGCGGATGCCACGGGCGCTGGTGATCGAGCCGACCCGCGAGCTGGCCGACCAGGTGTCGGAGGCCTTCGAGAAGTACGCCAAGGGCCAGAAGCTCTCCTGGGCGCTGCTGATCGGCGGGGTCTCGTTCAATGACCAGGAAGCCAAGCTCGACCGCGGCGTGGACGTGCTGATCGCCACGCCGGGCCGCCTGCTCGACCACTTCGAGCGCGGCAAGCTGCTGCTCACCGGCGTGCAGATGATGGTGGTCGACGAGGCCGACCGCATGCTCGACATGGGCTTCATCCCCGACATCGAGCGGATCTTCAAGCTGACCCCGCCCAAGCGGCAGACGCTGTTCTTTTCGGCGACCATGCCGCCGGAGATCACCCGGCTCACCAAGCAGTTCCTGAAGGATCCCGTGCGGATCGAGGCCGCGAGGCCGGCGACCACCGCCGAGACCATCACCCAGAACCTGGTGCGTATCCCGACCACCGACCCCAAGGCCAAGCGCACGGCGCTGCGCGCCCTGATCGACCGGGCCGACGTCAAGAACGGCATCGTCTTCTGCAACCGCAAGTCCGAGGTGGACGTGGTCGCCAAGTCGCTGCGCAAGCACGGCCTGGACGCAGCCCCGATTCACGGCGACCTCGACCAGCAGACGCGCATGCGCACGCTCGCGGCCTTCCGCTCGGGCGAGCTCCGGCTGCTGTGCGCCTCCGACGTGGCCGCGCGCGGCCTCGACATCCCCGACGTCAGCCACGTCTTCAACTACGACGTGCCGCACCACGCCGACGACTACGTGCACCGCATCGGGCGCACCGGCCGGGCCGGCAAGTCCGGCCAGACCTTCATGATCGTCACCCCGGCCGATAGCCGGAACCTCGACAAGATCCTGAAGCTCACCGGCAACACCCCGGAAGAGATCACGCTGGATCTCGACTGGGCCAACATCAAGGACGAGCCTCGCGAAGGCGGCCGTGGGCGCGAGCGCAGCGGCGGCCGGGATCGTGGCGGCGGACGCGGCGAGCGGCCGGCCCGC
>JAQGIX010000360.1 GCA_028290925.1 Phenylobacterium sp.
CGGGATCGCCAGCCGCGAATTGATCGGCGCCAGGCAGACCCGCGCCTTGGCCGCGCCGAAGAAGATCTCGAAGAAGGCCTCGCAGGAGCGGCCGAGCCAGCCGACGCGCTCGCCGGGCTTCGCGCCCGCGGCGGCCAGCAGGCCCGCGGCCTGGCCGGACCGCCGGTCGAGCTCGGCGTAACTCAGGGTCCGGCCCTCGACCTGCACGGCCGGCCGGTGGCCGAAGGCGGCCGCCTGGACCGGGGGAATGTCGGCAAGAAGTCGGATCGCGTCGCTCATGGCCCAATGGGCTAGCGCATCGCGGCGGATGCGCCAACGGCCGAGCGCCCGCGGGGCGAATCCTGGTCGCGCAGCCGGACGGAAAAGCGGTTCCCACTTTTCCTGGCTGTCGCTCCTAGCCCTGGCCGTAGAAGATCAGGCCGGACAGGTCCTGGGTCGCGGCGTCGCGGCGCGGGCGGGCGCCGATGGCGCTGGGCGCGCGGTGCTTGATACGGCGGACGCGGACGACGATGGGCGGCGCTTTCTGGCGCACGCTGCGGTGAAGGTTGGGCATGGCTCTCCTCTCCATGTGACGCCACGAAACAGCGCCGCTCGCTGCACGGTTCCGCTTGCACGGAAAATTCAGCCGAACGCCAGGCCGGGAGGCCTCACTTCACCTTGAAGCCGAAGCCGCCGCCCATGGTGTGGGTGTCGGCGGTGGTCATGCTCCAGGTCGCCTTGTAGGCCCCGGGCTTCAGCGGGCTGGTGATCGGCGCCACGACCACGCGCGGGTTCTTCGGATCGACCGCGAGCTTGCCAAGAGCTGCGGCGCCGCCCGGGCCGGCAAGGCTGACCGACGACTTTCCGGGCACGATCGTTTCGGAGAACCAGAGCCGGAGTTGTTTGGGCGCCGCGACGGTCGCGCCGGCCTTCGGGTCCGACTTGATGAGGCGTGCGTGGGCGTTCGCCCCGAACGCAGCGAACAGCAGCGGCGCGGTGACGGCGGCGAGAAGGGTCAGGCGGGTCTTCATGATGCTGCTTCCTGGTTCGGGGCGGGTGCGCGCGGCCTAGCGTCGATAATTGTAATAGCCGGAGTTGTCGCCGTAGCCGTAGTAGCCGAAGCGGCGGTCCAGCCGCTCATGGCCGCGCTCGTGGGCCATGTGCATGTAGTCGTGCAGCCGCTCCAGCCGGTTCTGGATATCCTGCGGATCATAGTAGCCGCTCCGCTCCATCCAGTCCGCGCGCGCCCGGATCTGCTGCATGGCGCGGAAGAACTGCTGCGCCTGCCGCGGGGTGTAGGACCCGTCGCCCAGGCCGTGCTGGATGCCGTTCCAGATGTGCTGGTACTCCTGGTTGAACTCGCCGTAGCTGTCGCCGCCGTTGTTCCAGTCGTCCTGGGCGGCGTAGCCGTCATCGGGGTGGGCCATCGCGACGGCGGGGACCCCCAGACCGATCGCGGAGGTCGCCAGCAAGGCGACCAAGAGCTTGTTCATCGTTCACTCCCTGGGTTCGCGCCTTCAAGGAAGGCAGGCCCATGTTTCAGCACGGACACGTTGGCCAGACCCTGAGCGGGCCCGTCATCTGCGGTTCATGGGTCGGGCGGCGGCCGGCTCATGGGCCATGTCGCCGTTCGTGCGTTGAATTCAACGCACGGAGGCGCGCGAGATGATCCACGCGGTCTGGCAGGCGCTGGCGATGGCGGCGGCGATGGCCTGGCTGCTGGTCTGGCCGCTGATCCTCGGCTTCTTCATCTCGGGCGCGATCCAGGCGGTGGTCTCGCACAGGGAGATGGCCAAGCTGCTGCCCGACGACAGCCCGGTCTCGATCCTGCGGGCCTCGCTGCTGGGCGCGGCCTCCTCGTCCTGCTCCTACGCGGCGGTGGCCATCGCGCGCTCGATGATCCGCAAGGGCGCCGACTTCCGCGCCGCCATGGCCTTCCAGTTCGCCTCGACCAACCTGGTGATCGAACTGGGCATCGTGCTGGCCGTGATGCTCGGCTGGCGGTTCACGGCGGCCACCTGGGCCGGCGGCGTCGCGATGATCGTCATCCTGGCCGTGCTGCTGCGCCTGTTCCTGCGCCCGCCGCTGATCGAGGCCGCCAAGGCGCAGGCGCAGAAGGGGCTGGCCGGGCGGATGGAGGGCCATGCGGAAATGGACATGTCGGTCTCCGAAGGCCCGATCTTCAGGCGGCTGGTCTCGGGTCCGGGCTTCACGGCCACGGCGCATTATTTCGTCATGGACTGGGCGTCGATCTGGGTCGACCTCGCGCTCGGCCTGCTGATCGCCGGCGCGCTGGCGGCGTGGGTTCCGCAAGGCGCCTGGGCGGCGGTGTTCTTCAGCCAGGATCCGGGGCTCGCGAAGGTCATCGGGCCGCTGCTCGGCCCGCTGGTGGCGGTGGCGTCCTTCGTCTGCTCGGTGGGCAATGTGCCGCTGGCCGCGGTGTTGTGGAACGGCGGCGCCAGCTTCGGCGGGGTGATCGCCTTCATCTTCGCCGACCTGATCGTGCTGCCGATCCTCGACATCTACCGGCGCTACTACGGCCTGAAGGTCGCGGCCCTGCTGTTCGTGCTGTTCTATGCGGCGATGGCGCTGGCCGGCTATCTGGTGGAGGTCGTCTTCGGGGCGGCGGGCCTCGTTCCGACGCACCGCGGGGTCGCGGTCATCGATCAGGGCTTCGCCTGGAACTATACGACCTGGCTCAACCTGGGCTTCCTGGGGCTGGCGGCGATCCTGCTGTGGCGCTTCTTCCGGACCGGCGGACCGGAGATGCTGCGGCACATGGAGCACGCCGGCGGCCATGCCGCGCCGGCGCATCAGGGCGGGCATCCGTCGCATTAGGGTGAGGGCGGCGGGCCCTAAGACGCCTCGCCGAAGGCGAACATGGCGATCACCGCGGCCGCCATCACCGCCGTGGCGGCCCAGCCGAACACCCGCTGCCACAGGGTCGCGGCGAAGCGGCCCATCTCGTGGCGGCGGGAGCCGACGATCATCATCCCCGCCATGATCGGCACGGAGATCACGCCGTTCAGCACCGCGCTCCAGAACAGCGCCTTGATCGGATCGAGCGGCGAGAACACCACGCCGATAGCCAGCAGCATGGCCCCGGCGATCACCGCGTAAAAGCCCGGCGCCTCCCAGGGCTCGTGCTCCAGCCCCATCTTCCAGTCCCAGGATTCGGCGACGGCGTAGGCCGCCGATCCGGCGAGCACCGGCACGGCCAGCAGGCCGGTGCCGATGATCCCCAAGCTGAACAGGTGGAAGGCGATCGGCCCGGCGATCGGCCGCAGCGCCATCGCCGCGTCGGCGGAGGTCTGGATGTTGGTCTTGCCTGCGGCGTGCAGGGTGACCGCGGTCGTGAGGATGATGAAGAAGGCGATCAGGTTGGAGAAGGCCATGCCGACGAAGGTGTCCCATCTGATCCGGGTCAGCTCGCGCTTGGCCTTGGCGGGCGAGGTGTGCAGCAGATCGTGCTCGTGGTTCGCCTCCAGCTCCTCGACCTCCTCCGAGCTCTGCCAGAAGAACAGGTAGGGGCTGATGGTGGTGCCGAACACCGCCACGATGACGGTGAGCGCGGCGGGGGTCAGCTTGAGCTGCGGAACCACCGCCCGGGTGAGCACCTGGGGCCAGTCGATGTGCACGGTGAAGATCACGCCGACATAGGCGAACAGCGCCAGCGTCAGCCACTTCAGGAAGTGGACGTAGCGGTGGTAGGGCACGAACAGCTGCAGGCCCAGCGAGGCGAGCGCGAAGGCGACGGTGAAGACTTTCTGGTTCCAGCCGGTCACCAGTTGCGCCGCGGCGCCCATGGCGGCGATGTCGGCCCCGATGTTGACGGTGTTGGCGATGAACAACAGCGCCACCAGCAGGCCCACCAGCTGCCTGGGCAGCACCTTGCCCATGGCGGCGGCGAGGCCTGAGCCGGTGACCCGGCCGATGCGGGCGCTGATCATCTGGACGGCGACCATCAGCGGATAGGTCAGGACCACCGTCCAGAGCATGTCCGGCCCGAACTGGGCGCCGGCCTGGGAGTAGGTGGCGACGCCGGACGGATCGTCGTCGGCCGCGCCGGTGATCAGGCCGGGCCCCAGCCGGCTCCACAGGCTGGAAGGCTTTCGCCGTCGGCGGCGCGAGCTGGAGGTCGGGGCGTGGGGACGCTTGGCCATGCGGCGATCTAACGCCCAAGCTGCGCCGTGGGTCCATCCGATGTTAAGCCCGCGGCGCCAAGGTGCGCGCCGCTATGCCGCGCCGGGAGTCGATTGCGCTCAAGCTGCGGCCTGATCATTGTCCAGCTTAGGCCGGACCCGTGGGAGCTGCCATGCGCGCGCATCGCCGTGATCTGCTGAGGGGCGCACTCGGCCTCGCCGGCGCGGCCCTGTTCGGACATGCGGCCCAGGCCGCCGCCGCCCCGCGCTCGCTGTCGCTGCTGAACCTGCACACCGGCGAGGCGCTGAAGGCGACCTATTTCGAGGGCGGCGAATATCTGCCGGACGCGATGGCGGCCCTGAACCACCTGCTGCGCGATTTCCGCACCGGCGACGTCCATCCGATCGCGCCGGGGCTGCTGGACCTGGTGACCTCGCTGCAAGCCCGGTTGGACACCCGCCAGACGGTGCACGTGATCTCCGGCTACCGCTCGCCGCGCACCAACGCCCAGCTGCACGAGCGCAGCGACGGCGTCGCCAGCCACAGCCTGCACATGGTCGGCGAGGCGATGGACGTCCGCATTCCCGGGGTCGAGCTGGCCGATCTGCGCGACGCCGCGCTGGGGCTGCAACGCGGCGGCGTGGGCTACTACCCCGGCTCCGATTTCGTGCACGTGGACGTGGGCCGCGTCCGGCGCTGGTAGCCGGCGACGCGGCCCGCTGACGCCATGGCCAAGGAAGTCAGCGCCGGCGTGCTGGTCTATCGCCGCCGCGCCGAGGGCCCGGAGTTCCTGCTGGCCCATCCCGGCGGTCCGTTCTGGGCGCGCAAGGACGCGGCCGCCTGGTCGATCCCGAAAGGCCTAGTGGAGCCCGGCGAAGAGAACTGGGCGGCGGCCCGGCGCGAGTTCGCCGAGGAGCTCGGCCAGCCGATCGACGGCGCGGCCGAGCCGCTGAGCCCCTGCCGGACGCCCGGCGGCAAGCTGATCCTGGCCTGGCTGGTGGAGGCCGATCTCGACCTTGCGGCGCTGCGCAGCAACCTGTTCGAGATGGAGTGGCCGCGCGGCTCCGGCCAGGTGAAGAGCTTCCCCGAGATCGATCGGGCGGCCTATTTCCCGGCCGAGGCGGCGCTCGGGAAGATCCACCGCGGCCAGCGCCCCATCCTGGAAGAGGCGATCGGCCGGCTTGAGGCGGCGCCCGCGCGGTGACGTCGATGCGCGTGCCTGCTCCGCCTCACCGCTCGCCGCTCGGTTGCGATTGTCCGCATAACTCGAAAACCGACGTGATGCGCGGCGCAGGCTTTTCGGATAGACCGACCGGGCACTCAAACGGTTGTACGAGATGAGGGGCGTCATGGACGAAGGTGGGTCCGATCGGCTGGATCAGGCGCTCGGCCTCGCTATCCGCCTGCGCCGGCACGCCCGCGGCCTCAGCCAGTCGGCGCTCGGCGATGCGATCGGGGTCTCGTTCCAGCAGATCCAAAAGTACGAGCGCGGCGCCAACCGCGTGAGCTTCTCGACCATGGTGCGGATCTGCGACGCCCTGGAGTGCCACGTCTCCGACCTGGTCGCCGAGGTGGAGCTGCTCGACACGCGCGGCAAGCGCCGGCCGGGCGGCCAGGACCTGCTCACCCAGCCGGAAGCCGCGCCGCTGCTCGAAGCCCTGGCGCAGATCCGCTCGCCGGGCGTGAGGCGCGCGGTGCTGGAATTGGCGCGGAGCCTGGCGCGGGAAAGCTGAGGCCGCGCCGCGAGGTCCGGCTGCAGACAGCGCTGCCCACAACTAACGGATGAAATCGGGAGTCAAATCCATTACGGGTTAGGCCATGATCGACGCTGTGCCGGCGGGGCCGCACGACATCGAGGCCTTGATGAAACTCGCGCAGAGCGGGTCGGATGGCTCGCGCGTGATCACCGCCCTGGTCCGCCGGATCGTCGAGA
>JAQGIX010000182.1 GCA_028290925.1 Phenylobacterium sp.
CGCAGCTCAAGTCCATCGTCGAGCGCATAGAGCACCTCGAACAGGAGAAGGCCGAGCTCGCCGAGGGCATCAAGGAGGTCTTCGCCGAGGCCAAGGGCAACGGCTACGACGTGAAGACCCTGCGCAAGGTGGTCCGCATCCGCAAGATCGACCTCGCCCAGCGCCAGGAGGAGGAGGCCCTGCTGGACCTCTATCTCTCGGCCATCGGAGAGATTTGAACCGCAAGCCGCCAGACCGGAAGGCGCAGGCCAAGCGGGCCGCGCTCTCCGCCCTGAAACGCGCCCGCCGGCTGGCGGAGCGCGCCGGCGTCAAGCTCTCCGACTGGGAGGGCGAATTCCTGGGCTCCGTGGAGACCCGGGTGAAGACCTTCGGCCGCGCCTTCGGCGACCCCGAGAAGGGCGCGCCAGGCCAGGCGCTGTCGGCCCTGCAGACGGTGAAGCTCAAGGAGATCGCCGCCAAGGCGAAGGGCGAGAAGAAGGGGCTGCAGCGCAAGCCGTTCAAGCGGCGCGGCAAGCCGGACCGGGCTTAGCGGCTCACCACCACCATGAAGACCGCCTTGCGCGCCTCCGCGACCAGCTGGTCGACGTCCGCCTGCGGCTTGATCACCGTGTAGTTGGCCAGGTCCGGCAGGTCCTCCAGCATCGGGCGGATGTAGGAGGCCTTGAGCGCATAGTTGACCATCTCCGGCGCGGGATTGTCCTTGCGCTCATCGAACTTCAGGAGCTTGGCCTCGATGACGCCCAGGACGGCGCCATCCGCTCCGATCAGCGGCCCGCCGCTGTTGCCTTCCTGGACCGGGACCGAGATCTGCAGGTAGCGCGCGTCGTCTTGGTAACCCGCGGTGCTACTGACCTGACCCGCCGTCATCTTCACGTGCTGGCCGAGGGCGTCTGGCTCCGGATAGCCCAGGGTGAACACGCTGCGTCCCAGGCTCGCGGGCCTCGGAGAGATGGGCAGGATGAGCAGTTTCCCTGGCTTCGCCGGCCCGTACTTCAGGACGGCGAGATCGTTGGCCGGATCGTCGGCGACCACGCGCGCCTCGCCCACCTGCTCACCATTGCTAAAGACACGGATCTTCCGTCCGCCGGCGATCACGTGGCTGGCCGTCACCAGGTAGCCCTTGTTGACCCCCCAGGCGGTGCCCACGGAAAAGCCGCCCTGGTGGGATGCGCCGCCGTTCGCCGCCTCGACAGTGCGCGCCGAGTTGCAGATGAGCTTCAGGGCGTTGGCGATGAAGCTGCCCGGCGTCGCCGCCTCCAGCCTCACCTTGTCGTCCGGTGTGCGCTGCGCGGCGACGCGGAACCTAGGCGCCATGAAGAAGTCGCCGCCCAGTGTCGCCGACTTGCCGGTGGCGCAATCGACTGCCTCGGCGGTCACGACGTGGCGGATCGGGAACCCTCCGATCCATTCCGGCTTCGCGTAGTCGCTGCGCGTCAGGGCGACAACCAGGTTGTTGTCGATCTTGAACACGCCGTCGAGCCGCACCTGCAGGTGGTACTTTTGGTCGGCCGAGGGGCCGAGGTCCGTCCAGGTCCCTTCCTCCGCGTCGGCCAGATAGGCCTTCTCCGCAGGCGGCGACGAGACGGCGCAGGAGATCCTCCAGATGCCTTCGGCGACGGACCCGGGCACGATCTCCTGCCAGCCGCGGGGGAGGTCCGAACCGCTGCCGACGTCGGCGCCTCCCCGATCGTGGTGGACATAGGAGCCGATGCTGAAGCGGCGGTTCGCGCAATCGTCGAAGCGCTGGGCGATCGTCTGCACGAACATCTTCCCGGTGCGCTCGTCGCGAACCGGCTGCACGAGGGTCTCGCGCACCCACGAGCGGGCGATGTCGCCGCTGCGCGTCACGGTGCCGAGGTCGGTCTCGTATAGGTCGCCCTTATTGCTGATCGCCGAGGGCGCCCAGTCGGCTGCTGCGGCCGAGCTGCTGCCGCCCAGAAGGACTAGAGCTGCGAAAACGCCAGCCCATCGAACGCCCCCGCCCATCGTTGCGCCTCGCCCCCAAATCGCAAGCCTCAGCTTAAGCTCGGATCGGTTGCGCCGCCAAGGGTCCTAGGCTGCGGCCTCTTCCGCCTCGCCACCCTTGATCAGGCCGTCCAGGCCCTGCTCGCGGACCTTGCGGTAGAGCGTCGAGCGGCCGATGCCGAGCCGGCGGGCCACCTCGCTCATGTGGCCGGCGTAGACCTCGATGGCGTGCTGGATGAGGTCGCGCTCGATCTCATCCAGGGTGCGCAGGTGGCCGCGGTCGTCGAGGATGCGCACCGGCGCGTCCTTGGGCATGGCGGCCAGCATCTCGCCGGCGCCGGCTGGCCTGGCCATCGCCGCGGCGTGGCCGGCCGTCATCTCCGGCGGCGGGGCGGCGACGCCGCTGATCGCCGGGAAGTCGTAGGGCTGCAGATAGGGCGCGTCGGCCAGCACGATGGCCCGGTAGACCGCGTTCTCCAGTTGGCGGACGTTGCCGGGCCAGTCGAAGGCCATGAGGCAGGCCAGGGTCTCCGGCGCGGCGCCGGTGACCGACTTGCCCTCCTCGATGTTGAAGCGGCGGACGAAGTGGTCGACCAGGGCGGGGACGTCTTCCTTGCGCTCGCGCAGCGACGGGGCTTCCACCGGGAACACGTTCAGCCGGTAGAACAGGTCCTCGCGGAACTGGCCCTGGGCCACCGCCTGGGTGAGGTCGCGGTTGGTCGCCGAGACGATGCGCACGTCGACCCGGACCGAGCGCTTGGCGCCCACCGAATCGATCTCGCTCTCCTGCAGGGCGCGCAGCAGCTTGACCTGGATGTCGAGCGGGAGCTCGCCCACCTCATCCAGGAACAGGGTGCCGCCGTTGGCCTCCTGGAACTTGCCCAGGTGCTTCTCGTGGGCGCCGGTGAAGCTGCCCTTCTCGTGGCCGAACAGGATGGACTCCACGAGGTTCTCCGGGATCGCCCCGCAGTTGACCGCCACGAAGGGCTTGCCGGCGCGGTCGGACGAGCCGTGCACGGCGCGCGCGATCACCTCCTTGCCGACCCCGCTCTCGCCGGTGATCAGGATCGGGATCGAGGACCTGGCCGCCCGCTCGCCCAGCCGCTTGACCATGACCATGGCCGGGGACGAGCCGATCAGGTCGTCGAAGGTCGTGCGGCCGTTGGCGTGCTTCTTCAGCCGGTCCACCTCGCCCTTCAGGGCGCCCATGGACAGCGCATTGCGGATCGAGACGATGATCCGCTCCGGGCTCGCGGGCTTGACGAAGAAGTCGATGGCGCCGGCCTGCATGGCCTGCACGACGGTGTCGATGCCGCCCGTCGCGGTGACCACGATGACCGGCTGGGAGAAGCCGCGCGCGCGCATCTCCTTCAGGGTGTCCTGGCCGGACGTTCCGGGCATCACGAGGTCGAGCAGGATCACGTCGGCCACGGCGCCGGCGGCAAGCCGGGTGATGGCTTGGTCGCCGCTTTCGGCGTGCGCGACCACGAAGCCCTCGCGTTCGAGGACCGCCTGGATCAGACGCCGTTGCGTCGGGTCGTCATCGACGACCAGCACCGTCTTGGACATAGCGAAAACACCCACCTTGATCGGCCGTGTCTCGATTTGGACCGGCTCTGACTTGTCGCGAATTGATACAGGTCAGGGGTAAAGGCGGGGTTTCGGAAGCCTGAGTCAGGAGTTAACGCGGGGCTCGCGGCGGCGACGGGTAGGCGAGGGCCGGATTCGCCGGCTGGCCGAACACCGGGCAGCCCATCATCCGCGCCGTGCCCTTCAGGAAGCCGCGGCGTTCCCAGCCGGCGAGGGCGGCGTCGGTGAGCGCCTTCTGCCGATTGCCCGCGCCGGTGAACATCCGCACCACCCCGCCATAGGGCAGGATGGCGCGCACGCCGGCCATCAGGTCCGGGGCGTTGCTGGCCTTCATCTGCGGGGTGTCGAGGTCCGGGCCGAGCACCTGATCCAGGGCCGCGATCTGGTCCATGAGGCTCGGACAGTCCGGCGCGGCAGGCAGGGCGTAGGGGTTGGCGCGGGCGTCCCTCAGCAGCTGCGGCACCTGCGGGCCGGTCAGGCCCAGGCCCTGCTGTTCGCCGGGCCGCACGGGCTCGGCGACGGCGGCCGAGGCGCAGATCAGCGCCAGGATGGTCGCCCCCCAGAGGCGGTTTCGCATGCGGCTTTCCTTCTCCGGCGGCGGATGAACCCGCCCCGGCCGGCGAAGGTTCACGGTACGAGGTGGACCGTGGGCGCGCCCTTGGCCATGCGGCCGACCACGGCGGCGCGTCCGAAGCCCTCGCGGCGGACCAGATCGAGCACGCCCTCGGCGGTCTCCGGCGCCACGGCGATCAGCAGGCCGCCGCTGGTCTGCGGATCGGTGAGCAGGTCGCGCCGCCACTCCGGCAGGCCGTCGGCGCCTGCGACCTCGCCGCCGTAGCTCGCCCAGTTGCGCGTCGAGGCGCCGGTGCGTACGCCGCCCTGCGCCAGGGCCTCGACGCCCGGCAGCAGCGGCGCGGCGGCGACCGAAATCTCCGCCGTGAGCCCCGAGCCGCGGGACATCTCCAAGACGTGGCCCAGCAGGCCGAAGCCGGTGACGTCGGTCACGGCGTGGACGCCGGCCTGATCACCGAGCACCGCCCCCACCGCGTTGAGCTGGGTCGTCGAGGCGATCATCGCCGCGTAGCCGGCCTCATCCAGCCGCTCCTGCTTGAAGGCGGCGCTCAGGATGCCGACGCCCAGCGGCTTCGTCAGGATCAAGAGGTCGCCGGCGCGGGCCCCGCGGTTGGTCAGCACCCGGTCGGGATGCACGAGGCCTAGCGCCACCAGCCCATAGATCGGCTCGACGCTGTCGATGGAATGGCCGCCCGCCACCGGCGCCCCGGCCGCGGCGCAGACGCTGGCCCCGCCAGCCAGGATCCGGCCGATGGTC
Source organism: Phenylobacterium sp. (assembly GCA_028290925.1). Lineage (GTDB taxonomy): Bacteria > Pseudomonadota > Alphaproteobacteria > Caulobacterales > Caulobacteraceae > Phenylobacterium. Next base: position 4,886 of record JAQGIX010000182.1, read on the forward strand.
TCGGTCGAAAGGGTCGCGATCGGCATGCCGACGATAGCCAGGCAAAGGATCGGCCTGGCGCCCATGGCGTAGACGTCGGACAGCGCATTGGTCGCCGCGATGCGGCCGAAGTCGAAGGGGTCGTCGACCACCGGCATGAAGAAGTCGGTGGTCGCCACCAGCGCCTGGGTGTCATTGAGCCGCCAGACCGCGGCGTCGTCGGAGGTCTCGGTCCCCACCAGCAGGTTCGGGAAAGCGGCCGCGGCCGGCATGGCTTTCAGGATGTCCTGCAGCACGGCCGGCGCGATCTTGCAGCCGCAGCCGCCGCCGTGCGCCAGGGAGGTCAGGCGGACGGGGCCAGAGGGGTGTGGGCGCGCGGGGCTTTGGTCGAGCGGCGTCATGGGTCCAATATAGGCGGCGGCGAGGCGTAAGGGCAGCAGGGCGTGGCGATCGAAATCATAGAAGCGGCGGACCCGGCGAGCCTCGCCCGTTTCGACCTGGTGATCGACGTCCGGAGCCCCGCGGAGTTCGCCGAGGATCATGCGCCGGGCGCGGTCAACCTGCCGGTGCTGACCGACGAGGAGCGGACCGAGGTCGGCACGATCTACGTGCAGGACAGCCGCTTCCGCGCCCGCCGGATCGGGGCGGCCTACATCGCCCGCAATGTCGCCCGCTATCTGGAGACCGAGCTGGCCGGCTGGGACGGCGCCTTCCGGCCGCTGATCTACTGCTGGCGCGGCGGCCAGCGGTCGAACGCCATGGCGACGATCCTGTCACAGGTCGGCTGGCGCACCGCCATCCTGGCCGGCGGCTACAAGACCTATCGGCGCCATGTCTCCGAGCGCCTCTACGACGGCGAGCTGCCGCACCGCGTGGTGCTGCTGGACGGCCCGACCGGCTCGGGAAAGACCGAGCTGCTCGGGCTGCTGGCCGCCCGCGGCGTCCAGACCCTGGACCTGGAGGGCCTGGCCGCGCACCGCGGCTCGCTGTTCGGCGCCGTGCCGGGCCTGGCCCAGCCCAGCCAGAAGATGTTCGAGAGCCGGCTGCTCGGCGAGATCGAGGCGCTGGATCCGACGCGGCCGGTGCTGGTCGAGGCCGAGTCCAGCAAGATCGGCCAGCGTATGATCCCGCCGGCGCTCTGGAAGCTGATGGAGACCGCGCCGCGCGTCACCCTCGCCGCGCCGGCGCCGGCGCGCGCCCGCTACCTGATCGCCGCCTACCGCGAGATCACCGAAGACCGGGCCGCCCTCGACGAGGTGCTGGCCCGGGTCCCCGACCGGCCGGGCCGCAAGCGGCTGGCGGAATGGCGGGCGCTGGCCGACGCCGGCGACTTCGAGGCCCTCGCCGCGGCGCTGATCGAGCTGCACTACGATCCCGCCTATCACCGCTCCGGCCGCAAGCAGGGCCGCCTGCCGCTCGCCGGGATCGAGATGGCCGGCGTG
>JAQGIX010000384.1 GCA_028290925.1 Phenylobacterium sp.
ACCTGGCCGCCGGGGTGCGCGCCGCCACGCCGGACGGCCTGCCCATGGCGGGGTTCTCCGAGGCGCCGAGGGTGATCCTGGCGACCGGCGCGCGGCGCAACGGCTGGCTTCTGGCGCCGCTGATCGCCCAGGTGGTCGCCGCTTGCGTCACCGGCGCCGAAGCTGGACCTTACGCGCACCGCTTCGATCCGGGGCGCTTCAAGAGCGGCGCATGAACGGCTTCTGGTTCACCGACGAGCAGCAGGCGATCCGCGACGGGGTGCTGAAGCTCTGTGCGCGCTTCGACGCCGGCTACTGGCGCCGCGCCGACGAGACCGGCGAGTTCCCGGAGGCCTTCGTCGCGGCGATGGCTGAGGCCGGCTGGCTGGGCGCGGCCATGCCGGTGGAGCTGGGCGGCTCGGGCCTGGGGCTGACCGAGGCCGCCATCGCCATGCAGGCGGTGGCGGAGAGCGGCGCGGGGTTCTCCGGCGCCAGCGCCCTGCACCTGAACATCTTCGGGCCCATGCCGCTCGCCAAGTTCGGGACGGAGGCCCAGAAGCAGGCGCTGATCCCGCGCCTGATCTCCGGCGAGGACAGGATGTGCTTCGGCGTCACCGAGCCGGACGCCGGCCTCGATACGACCAGCCTGAAGACCCGCGCCACCCGCACCAACGACGGCTACGTCATCCAGGGCCGGAAGATGTGGACCACCATGGCGCAGCGGGCGACCAAGATGCTGATCCTCGCGCGCACCACGCCCCGCGACCAGGTGAAGAAGGCCACCGACGGCATCAGCCTGTTCTACGTCGACTTCGACCGCTCGAAGATCCAGGCGACGCCGATCCCCAAGATGGGCCGCAAGGCGGTGGAGTCGAACGCCGTGTTCATCGACGACCTGCAGGTCCCGGCCGACGCCCTGGTGGGCGAGGAGGGGCGGGGGTTCACCTACCTGCTGGAGGGGCTCAACCCGGAGCGGGTGCTGATCGGCGCCGAGGCGGTGGGGCTGGGCCGCGCGGCGCTGAAGAGGGCCGCAGACTATGCCAAGGCGCGCGTGGTGTTCGGCCGCCCGATCGGCCAGAACCAGGGCGTCGCCCATCCGCTGGCCAAGGCCTGGGCGGAGCTGGAGGCGGCCAACCTGATGGCCTTCAAGGCCGCCGCCCTCTACGACGCGGGCCGCGAGTGTGGGGCGGAGGCCAACGCGGCCAAGTACCTGGGCGGCGAGGCGGGCTTCAGCGCCTGCGAGGCGGCGGTGATGGCGCACGGCGGCATGGGCTACGCCAAGGAGTTCGACGTGGAGCGCTACTTCCGCGAGGCGATGATCGCGCGCCTCGCGCCGGTCAGCCGCGAGATGATCTTCAACTACCTGGCCGAGCGGGTGCTGGGCCTGCCGAAGAGCTACTGAGGCCGCGGTGGTGGGACTCAGCGGAGCGCGAAGCGGATCGGGATGTTGACGGTGGCCCCGTCCACCGGCCGCCCGTCGAGGGTCTGCGGGCTCATGCGGAAGTAGCGGGTGAGTTTCAGCGCCGCCTCGCCGAAGCCATAGGCGTCGGGGCTTTCGGCGGCGACGCGGCAGTCGCGCACCGTGCCCTGAGCCGTGACGAGGCAGGTGAGCGTCGCCGAGCCGCCGAGACCCAGGCGCTGAGCCCGGTCGGGATAGGCCCGGGCCAGCTCATCGCCCGAGGGCTTGCGCAGCCAGGTCGGGCTGATGGCCACCGCCGGCGGCTTCGGGGCGGGATCGACGATCGGCTGCGACGGGTCGACGGTCTCGGCCGGCTTGAAGGGCCGCGGCGCCGGATCGCGGATCGGCTGGATCGGCAGCGGGTCTGGGGTGGGGACGGTCACCGTGCGCGTCAAATGGATGACGGGCGAGGGCTGCGGATCTTGGACCGGGTCCGGCGGCGTCAGTGGCCAGTCGATGATCGGAACCTCGATGACCCGCTCGGCGGGCTCAGGCGCGGCCAGCGGCGGGTTGAACCGCATGTAGGCGAAGTAGAGACCGGCGGCCACGTGCACGGCCAGGGAGACCCCGACCGCCATCCGCAAGTGCGAGGGCGCGCGCCCCCCGCCGGTCTCGAAGCCGAAGGGAACGACCTCACGGATGACCATGGCTGGCTTTCCTACTCTCGGTTCACATCCGTAAAATATTACGCCCGTGCAACAGGACGTCAAGAGCCGGGCGGGCGGCGCTTTAAGAAATTCCCCCCGGCTTCGACTACCTTGCTCGAACGGGGCGATCGGACGGGGTGATGGGCGAGGGGCAGGCAAGCCAGGACGAGCGCTACCGGATGGCCGCCGCGGCCTTCGGCCCGGCCCTCGAACGCCTGGCGCGGGCCTATGAGGCCGAGCCCGATCCGCGACGGGACCTGGTGCAGGACATCCACGTGGCGCTGTGGCGCAGCTTTGCGGGCTTCGACGGCCGCTGCTCGGTCCGCACCTGGGTCTATCGGGTGGCGCACAACACGGCGGCCTCGCATGCCATGCGCGGGCGCCGACGCCGCGCCGGCGGGTTCGCCAGCCTGGAGGCGCTGGAACAGGCGCCCGA
>JAQGIX010000393.1 GCA_028290925.1 Phenylobacterium sp.
ATCAGCTGCAGCGGGTGGCGCCTGACCACCTCGGCCATCGGCACGGCCGACGGCTCGTCCTTGGCCATCGCCGCCTTGAACACCGGCGTCTCGCTGATCCTCAGCCGCACCCAGAGGCCGACCCCCACCAGCACCGCCGACAGCAGGAACGGCAGCCGCCAGCCCCAGGCCTTGAACTGCTCGGGGGACAGCAGCAGGCCGAGGATCAGGAACAGCCCGTTGGCCGCGATGAAGCCCACCGGCGCGCCGAGCTGCGGGAACATGCCGAACCGCGCGCGCCACTTGGGCGGCGCGTTCTCGATGGCCAGCAGGGCCGCCCCGCCCCACTCGCCGCCCAGGCCGAACCCCTGGCCGAACCGCAGCACGCAGAGCAGGAAGGGCGCCAGCCAGCCGGCCATCGCATAGCTCGGCAACAGGCCGATCAGCACCGTCGAGCCGCCCATGGTCAGCAGGCTCGCCACCAGCGTCGACTTGCGCCCGATCCGGTCGCCGAAGTGGCCGAACACCGCCGCGCCCACCGGCCGGGCGAAGAACGCCACCGCGAAGGTCGCATAGGCGCTGAGCAGCTGCGCCGAGGGCGAGGCCTGCGGGAAGAACAACGGCCCCAGCACCAGCGAGGCCGCGGTCGCATAGATGTAGAAGTCGTAGAACTCCACCGCCGTCCCCACGAGGCTTGCGACCAGGACGCGGCGGGTGGAGGGAGCTTCGAGCGTGGCCATGGCCCGCGGGCTTCGCGTCATCGGGCCCGGAGGTCAAGCCGCATGGCGTTCCGGCCGGTTTTTGGGTAGGGCGAGATCATGCCCGCCGAGATCGCGCCGTTCCACGCCATTGCCGTCAGCGTGCTTGCCCACGAGCTGAAGGGGCAGGGGCGCTCGATCATCCACATGGAGTTCGGCCAGCCCTCGACGCCGGCCCCCAAGGCCGCCATCGCCGCGGCCCACCGCATCCTCGACAGCGACCCCATGGGCTACTGGGAGAGCGCGGCGCTCACCACCCGCATCGCGCGCCACTACGACGAGACCTATGGCGTGAAGATCGACCCCCGCCAGGTGATCATGACCTGCGGCGCGTCGGCGGCCCTGGTGCTGGCGCTGGCCTCGAGCTTCGAGCCCGGCGCGCGGATCGCCATGGCCCGGCCCGGCTACGTCGCCTACCGCAATACGGTCAAGGCGCTGCACATGGTCCCGGTGGAGATCGCCTGCGGCCACGATGAGCGCTTCCAGCTCACCGCCCGGGCGCTGGCCGAGCTGGAGCCCGCGCCGGCCGGCGTCATCGTCGCCAGCCCCGCCAACCCGACCGGGACCATCCTGCCGCCGGGGGAGCTCGCGGACATCGCCCAGGTCTGCCGGGACCGCGGCGTCCGCATCGTCTCCGACGAGATCTACCACGGCCTGAGCTACGTGGGCCCGACCCGCTCCATGCTGGAGTTCGAGCCCACGGCGCTGATCGTCAATTCGTTCTCCAAGTACTTCTCCATGGCGCCCTGGCGGCTGGGCTGGCTGGTGGCGCCCCGGGCCGACCTCAGCCGCGCCCGGGCCTTCGTCGGCAACCTGTTCCTGACCGCCCCATCGCTCGCCCAGCACGCCGCGCTCGCCGCCATGGACGCCACCGAGGAGCTGCAGGCCAATGTCGCGGTCTATGCCCGGAACCGCGAGCTGCTGCTGGCGGCGCTGCCGGCGCTCGGCCTCGAGGAGATCGCCCCGCCGGACGGCGCCTTCTACATCTGGGCCGATGTGGGCCACATGACCGGCGACAGCCTGGCCTTCTGCAAGGACCTGCTGCGGGCGACCGGGGTGGCGACCGCCCCGGGCATCGATTTCGACCCCGTCGAGGGCGGCCACTTCATCCGCCTGAGCTTCGCGGTCTCAACGCCGGAAGTGGAGGAGGCCATCCGCCGGATGGCCCCCTGGTTCGCCAGCCAGCGGGCGGCGCAGCCCGCCTAGCGCTTCAGCGGGAAGATCGCCCGGAGCTGCGCGTCGCGCAGCCACAGGCTGCCCCAGGCGACGACGCCCATGTAGACCCCGAACAGGATGTGGCTGACGAGCGGGTCGCCGTGGATCCAGTGGACTGCGGCCGTCCCGCCGAACAGGCCGGTGAACAGCACGGCGCCCAGCACCGAGGTCCGCGGAAAGAGGTAGAGCGCCAGCAGGATCAGCTCGCCGACGCCGATGGCGAAGCCGGAGCCCGCCGGCAGGCCGATCTGCCGGCCCGTCTCCTCGACGATCGGCAGGCGCACCAGCTTCATGCCGAGGTCCATGACCATAAAGGCCGTGAACAGGCCCGAGAGCACCCGCCCGACCCAAACGCCGGCGGAGGCCTTGGTCCAGTTGGCTGTATCTGTCGTCGTCGCAGCCGTCATCGCCGCCTCCCTCGTGGTTTCCCCAAAGGACGAACGGCGCCGCCGGATTCCGACAACCCCGTAGGCGAACCCCGCACGGCCACGCTAGCATCGCCGCATGGAGACCTCACGACTGGAAGCGTTCAGCGACGGGGTGATGGCGATCATCATCACCATCACGGTGCTGGGCATACGCGTTCCCGAGGAGCCGACGCTGGCGGGGCTGCTCGCCGTGGCCCCGGCGTTCGCGATCTACGCCTGGAGCTTCCAGACGGTCGGCACCTACTGGAACAACCACCACCACCTGCTGCGCACCGCCAAGCAGATCAGCCCGGCGATCATGTGGGCCAACCTGCATCTGCTGTTCTGGCTGTCGCTGATCCCGTTCGCGACCGAATGGCTGGGCCGGCACATCGCGGCGCCCTGGCCGACCGCCGCCTACGCGGCCCTGCTGCTCGCTGCGGCCGTCGCCTACAACATCCTCCAGCAGGCGATCATCGCGGACCAGGGCGAGGGCTCGGAGCTGGCCCGTGCCATCGGCCAGGACTGGAAGGACAAGATCTCGCTCGTGCTCTACGCGGCCGCGGTCGGCGCGGCGTTCCTCTCGCCATGGGCGTCCTATGGGCTGGTCGTGCTGGTCTTGGCGATCTGGTTCCTGCCGGACCCCCGGGTCCGGCCACCACCGGCCCGTTAGGCCTCATGGCCGCCGATAGATCCGCCCGCCCTTCATCACGAAGCGCACGTCAGATCCGCCGGTCGAGCCCGGCCCAGAACGGCTCGCGCAGCTTGCGCTTGAAGATCTTGCCTGAGTCCTCGCGCGGCAGCTCGGCCGCCAGCTCGACGCGCTTGGGGACCTTGTAGCCGGCCACCTGGCCGCGCAGCCAGGCCTTCACATCGGCCTCGCTCAGGTGTTGGCCCGGCATCGGCTGCACCACCGCGCAGACCGCCTCGCCGAACTCCTCGTCGGGGATACCGAACACCGCGCAGTCGGCGACGCCCGGCATCTTGGCGAGCTCGCCCTCGATCTCCGCCGGATAGATGTTCACCCCACCGGAGATGATCATGTCCTTGGCCCGGTCGCAGAGGTAGAGGAAGCCGTCCGCGTCGAGGTAGCCCACGTCGCCGGGCGCGATGAGGCCCACCTTCTCGCTGTCGCGCCGCTTCTGGTCGTCGCCGTGGTAGGTGAAGTCGGCCAGGCCGCGGATGCGGGCCACCACCTCGCCCACCTCCTGCGGCGGCAGGGTCCTGCCGTCGGCGTCGATCACCCGCACCTCGGCCTCCGGCCAAGCCTTGCCGACCGTGCCCGGATGTTTCAGCCAGTCCTCCGACGAGCAGAAGACCACCGCGCTGGTCTCCGTCGAGCCGTAGTACTCGTTGATCACCGGCCCCCACCACCAACCGCCGCTCGCCGCTGATGATCTCGCCCATGACGCTCCCTCGGCCCCCGGAGGGCTGAGCTTATCCCTCGCAGCCTTGGCCGCAACGGCCGGGCGGTGTGTGTCCGCGCGCCACGACGGCCACACAGTGACGCGCACGGTCTGGTTCGCCGCCGACCTCGCCGAGCTGGAAGCCAGGCTGGCGGGCGCCGCTCAGGGCAGGGCGTAGGCCACCACCGCGTCGCCCTGCTTCTCCTCGCTGATCTTGGCCGAGCCGCCGGCGGCGATCACCACGTACTGTCTGCCGCCGGCCTCGTAGGTCATCGGCGTGGCGTGCGCGCTGGCCGGCAGCGCGGCGGTCCACAGCTCCTGGCCGGTCTCGGCCGAGAAGGCGCGGAAGGTGCGGTCGAGGGTGCCGCCCTGGAAGATCAGTCCGCCCGCCGTGACGATCGGCCCGCCCAGCACCACCGAGCCCTTGGCGATGCGGCCGATGCCCGGCGCGAACTCCTCCATGGAGCCCAGCGGCGTGCGCCAGGCGATCTTGCCGGCGTCCAGGTCGAGAGCCACCAACTCGCCGTAGGCCGGCGCGATGCATGGCAGGCCCATGGGGCTCAGCAGAGGCGCCCGGCTCAGCGCCCAGGGCGTTCCGCGCTGCAGGGTGCTCTCGGCGCGCAGGTCGCCCTTGTCGCTCTTGCCGAACTTGTCCGCCGGGATCATCCGCACCTTGGCCGGCAGGTTGGTCACCGAAACGATCAGCCGCCCGTGCGCCCGGTCCCAGGCGAAGCCGCTCCAGTTGATGCCGCCGACGTTGCCGGGGATGGCGAGGCTGCCGGCCTCGCTGGGTGGCGAGAACATCGAGGTCCCGGAGAGCTTGGCGAGCGCCTCAGCGCAGGATTTCTTGTCCGCCGCGCCCAGGCCGAAGGCGTCGGCGGGGCTCAGCGACTGCGGGACGAGCGGCGGGGTGGCGGTCGGGAACGGCTGGGTGGGCGAGCTCTTCTCGCCGGCCAGGGTGCTCTGGGGGACCGGCCGCTCCTCGACCGGCAGCAGCGGCTTGCCGGTCGCGGGATCGAGCACATAGGCCATGCCGGTCTTGTTGCCGGCGATCACCGCCGGCGTGGCCCGGCCCTTGAGCGTGATGCGGGTCGCCAGCGGGGCCACGGCCGTGTCGTAGTCCCACAGGTCGTGGTGCACGAGCTGGAAGCCCCACTTCAGGCGGCCGGTCTTGACGTCCAGCGCCACCACCGAATTCGCCCACCGATTGTCGCCGGGGCGCAGGCCGCCCCAGTAATCCGGGCTGGCGCTGCCGGTCGGGACGTAGACGACGTGCCGCGCCGGATCGCCGCTCAGCACCGTCCAGGCGTTGCCGGCGCCGGTCTTCCAGTTCGCCGCGGCCACGCCCTTCGGCCGTTCCAGCGGCTCCCAGGTCCAGAGCTTGCGGCCCGTGCGGGCGTCGTAGCCGCGCACCGCACCCGAAGGCATCTCGGCCAGCCCGTTGTCGTCGATGGCCGAGCCCACCACCACGACGCCGTCGATCACGATGGGCGGCGAGGTCATGTGATAGGTCCCGGGCCGGTAGCGCGCCACGTCGCGCAGCGAGACGACGCCCGCCTGGCCGAAGTCCGCGCAGGGCTTGCCGGTCGCCGCGTCGACCGACACCAGCCGGGCGTCCAGCGTCGCCTCATACAGCCGAAGCTGGCAGGCGGGGCGGTTCGCCCCCGGGTCGCGCCAGGCCGCGACGCCGCGGTTGATCAGCCCGTCGCCGTAGCGGCTCGCCCGGTCGATCTGCGGATCATAGGCCCACAGCTGCTTGCCGGTGGTGGGGTCCAGACCGATGATCCGGTTGAAGCCGGTGGTGAGATAGAGACGCCCGTCGATGAACAGCGGGGTGGTCTCGAAGCCCGTGCGCTGCCCGGACTTGTCGTCGGCGATGTCGCCGGTGTGGAAGGTCCAGGCGGGCTTCAACTGGCCCACATTGGCGGTGGTGATCTGGGTGAGCGGCGAAAAACGCGTGCCGCCGGGATCGCGGCCGTAGGAGCCCCATTCGTCGGCCCGCGCCCCCCAGGCGGTCAGCGCGGCCGCGCCGGCGGCGGCTAGCAGTATGGTCCTGGTGTTGAGCAGCATCTCGACGCTCCCGTAAATGACAGGACGCAGCATGATCGGCCCCTGCCGAGCGTCGAGGGGCCCAGGGACGAGAGGCGGCCCCGCCGGGACGTGCGGGACGGACGGCTAGCCTTGAGGGACGGGCGGCGCCGTGGGCGTGCGCAGGGTCGCCAGCGCCGCGGGGAAGCGCCGCGACAGGGGCGCCACCAGGCCCGTGGCCAGCTCCAGGCGGAAGTCCCCGGCCGTTCCGGGCATGACCGTCCGCACATGCGCCGGATTGACCAGCCAGGAGCGGTGGGTGCGCACGAAGCCCGCCGCCGCCAGGTCGGCCTCCACCTTGCCCAGGGTCTCGCGCACCAGCGGCTTTCGCCCGCCGGCCAGGTGGAACTCGACGTAGTTGCGCGCCGAAGTCACTGCGACGATCTCCTCCAGCGGCACGCGCACGGTCCGGGCCCCGTCGCGCAGGTGGTAGAGCCGCGGGCCGCCGGCCTGGACGCGGCCCCGCGCCCAAAGCTGCGCCGCCCAGTCGGCCAGCCCCAGGATCAGCAGGAAGCCCGCATAGCTCACGAAATCCTTGCGGTACTCGTAGAGCCAGTCCGGAGGGCCGTAGTGCCCGCCCGCCAGGGCGTAGACGCCCTTCCGGATCGCCAGGAAGCCGCCGACGTGCAGCAGGCAGAAGGCGAAGGTGCCGCCGAGATGGATTAAGCCGAACCGCAGCCAGCGGCCGGGCCCCGGCGGCGCCAGGCGCAGCAGCCAGGCCATGCCCGGAACCAGCGCGATCGTCATCAGCGCGCTCGAGTATTCCCAGATGAACGGCTCTCGCGCATCGAGCCGCGGATTGTCGCGCAGCACCGACAGCGCGTTGATAGTGGTCTGCAAGGTGATGAACACCGCGATCGCCGCCCAGGCCGCGAAGAAGCCGCGGCGGCGCGCCTCGTCCTCGGTAAGCGGCGGTCGGGAGAAGATGTCGGTCATCGTCCGGGCGTTCGGCTCGCTTCCCTTCGACTACCGCGCGTCGCGCCCCCTGGGGAGCCCTTTTGGCGCCGCCTAGGCGGTGCGGCTGGACCTCAGCAGCCAGCTCATCGTCCCGAGCGCCGCCAGGGCGCCCACGATCTGCGCGGCCACGAGCGCCGGGACCGAGCCCGGCGCGATACCGGCGAACGTGTTCGAGAGGCTGCGCGCGAGACCCGCGCCCCGCGACCTGAAGGACCGTTGCCCGCGGCTCAGCCATGCCGCAAGCTCATCCCAGGCGTGTGGGGGGCGGGCATATGGCCGAGGGGCTGCTCAAGGGCGTATTCGGCGACGAGCCGGAGGAAGACGGGCAGGGCCGGCTGCCGGCCGCCAGCATCGCCGACAGCCTGGCCCGCTCGGCGGCGGGCGACAGCAAGGAGGCGCGGCTCTACCTCAAGGACGCCCGCCGAATGATCCAGCTGCAGATCGAGACGCTGCATGAGGAGCGGCAGCTCAATCTCAGGCATCTGCGGACCCGGCGCTGGCGCGACGGCCTGCAGCTGGCCTTCCAGCTGCTCGGCGTCGGCATCGCCGCGGTGGTGGGCCTGACGCTGGCGATCGTGCTGCGCGACGCCTTCACCGCCCGCTCGGTGGTGGTCGAGGCGTTCGGCGCGCCGCCGGCGCTGGCGGCCCGCGGCCTGAGCGGCACGGCGGTGGCGGAGGGCTTCTTCGACCGGCTCGCGATCCTGCAGGCCGCGACCCGCTCGTCGGCGGCGAAACGCAATCTCTCCAACGCCTGGACCGGCGACATCAAGGTCGAGGTGCCGGAGACCGGCGTCTCGATCGGCGAGCTGGCCGGCATGCTGAAGAAGCGCTTCGGCCACGACCAGCACATCGGCGGCGACCTGGTGCAGACCGAGACCGGCGGCCTCGACCTGACCGTGCGCGGCGACCGCATCCTGCCGAAGACCTTCGTCGGGGCGGCGGGCGACCTCGCCAAGCTGGAGACCCAGGCGGCGGAGTATGTGTTCAGCGAGGCTGAGCCGGGTCTCTACACTTCCTACCTCGACAACGCCGGTCGACCGGCCGAGGCGATCGCCTTCGCGAAGGCGGCCTATACGGCGGCCCCCGTGCAGGACCGCCCCTACATCCTGAACGCCTGGGCGAACGCCCTGGGCAACGTCGGCGCCCCGCCTCAGGAGGCGTTGGCGCTCTATCGCAGCGCCCTGAAGCTCAAGCCGGACTTCTGGGTCGGCTACAACAATGTGATGAATTCCACCTGGGGGCTGGGCCACGAAGAGGAGGCCTGGCGGGCCGGCGAGGCCATGCGCAAGGCGGCCGGCGGCCGGCCCGGCAAGGCGGCAGAATACAACTATCAGAACTGGGACACCCTGACCTGGAACCTGCTGCCGTGGCGCGTCGCAACAGCCGCCAACTCCGAGGCGAACGGCGGGATCGGAACAAGCACCAGCGCCAACGGCGTGGCGCTGGCCGACGTCGACATGCGGCTGCACGATCCGGCCGCCGCCGACCTCAGCCTGCAGACTGCGCGCGGCGATGCGAGCGACGCCTCGATCCCGGCCATCACACACTTCGTCCGCGGCCGTATCGCCGCCGACGAGGGAGACGCCGCTCGCGCCCTGGAAGAGATGGAAGCCTTCGCCGTCGGCTTTACGAACCCGATCGTGTCGAACAACTACCCCGGCTACAATTGCTGGATCGCGCCCGTCGAGGAGGCCGCGGGTCATCCCGAGAAGGCCGACGCGGTGCTCAAGGCGGCCGGCTCGTTCGTCGACTGCTACCGTTTCCGCGGGGACATCCTCGACCACCGCGGCGACTGGAAAGCGGCGCAAGCGGCCTACGCCCGGGCCGTGGCGCTGGCGCCCGACATGCCGGCCGGCTTCTATTCCTGGGGCCTTGCGCTGGCTCGCCACGGCGACCTTGCGGGCGCTGAAGCCAAGCTCGCCGCCGCGCACCAGCGGGGCCCGCATTGGGCCGATCCGCTGAAGGCTTCGGGCGACCTGCTGGCCCGCCAGGGCCGCTGGAAGGACGCGCTGGCCAAGTACGACGAGGCGGTGACCTGGGCGCCCGCCTGGGCCGAGTTGCGCCAGGCCCGCGCCGCGGCCGCTAAGCGAGTGGGAGCCTAGGATGGCCGAAGGCTTGTTCGAAGGCGTCCTGGGCTCGGAGGCCGAGGAGGGGGAAGCCGGCGAGGTGGGCGCGGCGGACGCCGCCGCCACCGCGCTCGCCCTGGGCCATGGCGCCAGGAGCGCGACGGTCGAGCGCGAGACGATCGCCTACCTGAAGAAGCAGGGCCGCCTGGCCGACATCCAGATGGAGCATCTGGGCGAGCAGCGCGGGCTCAATCTCAAGCGGCTGCGTGTGAAGCGCTGGCGCGAGACCCTGCAACTCGGCTTCCAGCTCTTCCTGGTGGTCGCGGCGGGCGTGATCGGCGTCGGCTTCGCCGTGATGCTGCGCGACGCCTTCAGCGCGCAATCGGTGGTGGTCGAGGCGTTCGGCGCGCCGCCGGGCCTGGTGGCGCGGGGCCTGAGCGGCACGGCCGTGGCCGAGGGCTTCCTCGACCAGCTCACCGTCCTGCAGGCCGCCACCCGCTCGACGGCCGCGAAGCGCAACCTGTCCAGCGCCTGGACCGGCGACATCAAGATCGAGGTGCCCGAGACCGGCGTCTCGATCGGCGAGCTCGACCGCATGCTCAAGAACCGCTTCGGCCACGATCGGCACATCGGCGGCGACCTGATCCAGACGGAGACGGGCGGCCTGGAGCTGACGGTGCGCGGCGACGGCGTCCTGCCGAAGACCTTCGCCGGCCAGGCCGGCGACTTCAACAAGCTGGAGACCCAGGCCGCCGAGTACGTGTTCGGGCTGGCGGAGCCGGCCCTCTACGCGACCTATCTCAACCAGGCCGGCCGCTCACCCGACGCCATCACCTTCGCCAAGGCCGCCTACGCCGCCGCCCCCGCCGAGGACCGGCCCTATATCCTGAACGCCTGGGGCAACGGGCTCGGCAACGTGGGGGCCTCGCCGGTCGAGGCGCTCGCCGTCTACCGCACCGCGCTGCAGCTCAAGCCGGACTTTTGGATCGCCTACGCCAACATCATGAATTCCACCTGGCTGTTGGGCGACGAGGAACAGGCCTGGCGGACCGGCGAAGCGATGCGCAAGGCGGCCCGCGGACGGCCGGGCAAGGCGCCGGAGATCCTGTACCAGAACTGGGACACCCTGATCTGGAACCTGACGCCCTGGCGTGCGGCGGTGGCCGCCGACATGAAGGCCAATGGCGGGATCGGCACGGGCGTCGCCTCCAACGGCCTGGCGCTGGCGGAGATCGATATGCGGCTGCACGATCCGGCCGCCGCCGATCTCGACCTGCAGACCGTGCGCGGCGATCCGGGCGATCCCACGGTGCCGGCGATGACCCATTTCGTGCGCGGACGCCTGGCGGCGGATGCCGGCGACAACGCCCGCGCCGCTCAGGAGCTGGAGGCGTTCGGCGCGGCCTACGCCAACCCGATCGTCGGCAGCAATTATCCCGGCTACACCTGCTGGAGCGCGCCCGCCGAGGAAGCCGCCGGCCATCCGGACCGGGCTGACGCGGTGCTGAAGCAGGTCGGCTCGTTCGTCGACTGCTACCGTTTCCGCGGGGACATCCTCGACCACCGCGGCGACTGGAAAGCAGCGCAGGCGGCCTACGCCCGAGCCGTGGCGCTGGCTCCCGACATGCCGGCGAGCTTCTATTCCTGGGGCCTTGCGCTGGGCCGCCACGGCGACCTTGCGGGCGCCCAGGCCAAGCTCGCCGCCGCCCACCAGCGGGGCCCGCATTGGGCCGATCCGCTGAAGGCTTCAGGCGACCTGCTGGCCCGCCAGGGCCGCTGGAAGGACGCGCTGGCCAAGTACGACGCGGCGGTGACCTGGGCGCCCGCCTGGGCCGAGTTGCGCCAGGCTCGCGCCGCGGCCGCCAAGCGGATCGGCGGCTGAGCCCTCGGGCCGGCCGGGCTTTTTGCACAACGATGCGGCAACCCTCTGGGTCTCGCCCGGCGCGCTGCTCTACGCGTCAGCGGTGAAAGACATCGGCCATAGATCGACGCGGCGCGGTCTTGTTGCCGACGCGGGCCGGGACCACATCAGACGCCGGGGGCTCCATCGGAGCAGACCAATGGACGATCAGGCGAACTTCGAACCGGACCTGCACGGCGGCGTGTTCGTGCTGCATTTCACGCCGGCCGAGTGGCGGGCCATCCTCGAGGACGGATCGTTCCTGAGCCGGCCCGACAACGACTATGTCGCGCCGCGCCGGCTGATGGGCCTGGAGGTCGCCATCGTCCCGGACCACCGGTTCGGCTGAGGCCCCGAGCCTCGCGGCCCTCAAACCATCCCCGCCTTGCGCAGCGTCTGGTAGGCGCGGATCACCTTCTGCAGCCGGTTCTCGCCGGCCCGGTCGCCGCCGTTGGCGTCGGGGTGCAGGCGGCGGACCAGCTCGGTGTAGCGGGTGCGGATCCTCGGCCCGTCGGCGCTGACCTCGAGATCGAGCTCGGCCAGCGCGTTGCGCTCCAGCTTGCCCAGCAGCCGCGCCTCCGGCTCATGGATGTGCGTCTGCGACTGCGCCCCGCCGCGGCCGAACAGGTCGAAGGGGTCGCGGAAGCCCTCGCCGCGCCGGAAGCGGTGCTGGAAGGAGGCCGCCTCGCGGCTGTGCTTGCCGGCCTTCATCTCCCAGGTGGGCCGTCCGCCGCCGAACAGCTCGTCCTTCTGGAAGGCCCGCACCTCGCCTTCGCTCATGCCGGCGAAGAAGTTCCAGTTCCGATTGTACTCGGCCGCGTGGTCCTGACAGAACCAGTAGTGCTCGTTCATCATGTCGCGCGACTTGGGCGCACGCGCCGTCGCCGCGCGCCGGCAACCGGCGTGGTCGCAGGGCCGCTCGCCCGGTTTGAGGGCGTTCACGTCCTCCGCATCGGGCTCGTCCGCCTTCGGCGGCTTCACGCGGATATCGACGAACTTGGGCTTATATTGAAACGCGGCGGGCATGGGCCAAGTATGGGGGGAGATCGACCCCGTTCAAGAATTGAAGATTGAGCCGATGGGCGCCATACTAGAGGCCATCCACGACAAGCTGACGGCGACCTTCCAGCCCATCCGGCTGCAGGTCGATGACGACTCAGCCCGCCACCACGGACACGCCGGAGCGCGGCCAGGCGGGGAGAGCCACTTCAATGTGACGATCGAGGCCGAGGCCTTCCGGGGCCAGCCGAAGGTCGCCCGCCAGCGGATGGTCTACAGGGCGCTCGCCGACGAGCTCAGCGGTCCGGTGCACGCCCTGTCGGTCAAGGCCCTGGCGCCCGGCGAGAGCTAGGCGCTAAGCTAAACGAACGTTTGAAGAGCCGCCGCCCCATCATGCCGTGCGGCCAAACTGAAACTCCGGGAGGGGTTGTTTGAAGACCACGATCACCGTCAACGGGGAGCCGAGGACGCTCGACCTCGATCCGCGCACCACGCTTCTCGACACGCTTCGCGAGCACCTCAAGCTGACCGGCTCGAAGAAGGGCTGCGACCACGGCCAGTGCGGCGCCTGCACGGTCCTGGTGAACGGCGTGCGCATCAATTCCTGCCTGTCGCTGGCCGTCATGCACGATGGCGACCAGGTCACCACCATCGAAGGGATCGGCACGGTCGAAAAGCTGCACCCGCTGCAGCAGGCCTTCCTCACCGAGGACGCCTTCCAGTGCGGCTACTGCACGCCCGGCCAGATCTGCTCGGCGCTGGGCATGCTCAAGGAGGTGGCCGAGAACTGGCCCAGCCAGGAGACCGCCAACCTTACCGGCAAGATCACCCTCACCGACGACGAGCTCCGCGAGCGGATGAGCGGCAACATCTGCCGCTGCTCGGCCTATCCGCAGATCGTCGCCGCCATCAAGTCCGTGGCCGGAGAGCTGGCATGAGGGCCTTCACCTACGAGCGCGCCGCCGACGCCGCAGCCGCCGTCAAGTCCGCGGCCGAGACGCCCAACGCCAAGTTCATCGCCGGCGGCACCAACCTGCTGGACCTGATGAAGCTGGAGATCGAGCATCCGGCGCACCTGATCGACGTCGCCCGCCTGCCGCTGGCGGCCATCGAGGACACGCCCGAGGGCGGCCTGCGGATCGGCGCCATGGCCACCAACAGCCGCGTCGCCGCCGACCCCCGCGTCCGCGCCCGCTACCCGGTGCTCACCCAGGCCATCGTGGCCGGCGGCTCGGGCCAGCTGCGCAACAAGGCCACCACCGGCGGCAACCTGCTGCAGCGGACCCGCTGCGCCTACTTCTACGACACCACCAAGCCCTGCAATAAGCGCCAGCCCGGCTCCGGCTGCGGCGCGCTGGAAGGCCTCAACCGCAACTCGGCGATCTTCGGCGCCAGCCACGCCTGCATCGCCACCCATCCGTCGGACATGGCCGTGGCGCTGGTCGCCCTGGACGCCACGGTGGAGACGCTGTCGCCCTCCGGCGCGGCGCGCAGCTTCCCGCTGATGGAGCTGCACCGCCTGCCCGGCGAGACGCCCGACGTGGAGACCCACCTGGTCACGGGCGAGCTGATCACCGCGGTGGTGCTGCCGCCCGCGCCGGCCGGCGGCCAGCTCTATCGCAAGGTTCGCGACCGCGCCTCCTACGCCGCGGGCCTGACCAGCGTCGCCGTGGCCGGCGGCCGGATCGCCCTGGGCGCGGTGGCGCACAAACCCTGGCGGGCCGCCGAGGCGGAGGCCGCCCTGGCCTCGGGCGCGTCGCCAGCCGAGGCCATCGGGCGCGAGCTCGACGGCGCCAGCGAGAACGGCCGCAACGGCTTCAAGATCAACCTCGTCCGCCGCCTGGTCCCCGCGGCCATCGCGGACGCCCGCGAGCAAGGGAGGGGCGCATGAGCTCCGTCAGCGATTG
>JAQGIX010000214.1 GCA_028290925.1 Phenylobacterium sp.
GCGCCAGCAGCGGGGCGGCGGCCGAGGCCGCGCCCATCAGCCGGACGGCGTCGCTCAGCATCTCGAAATTGCGGCGCACGCGGTCCTGGAAGGCGACGTCGATCGCCTGCGCCTCCTCGGCGGTGCGGTGGGCGGCGGCCATCAGCTCGTCCATGCCGTGCAGCACGGCGGTGCGGACTTCCTCGGCCTGGGCCCGGGCGCTGACCGGCAGGCGCTGGGCGCGGGTCTCGATCTCGCCCAGCATGGCGGCGAGCTCCTGCAGCGAGGCGCGGGCCGCGGCGGCCCCCTCCTCCAGCTTCCGGGCGGTGGTGGCGCCGGCGTCCTCGACCATCTTGGAGGACTGCTCGACCAGCGCCTTGGCCTCCTCCAGCCGCGCCTCGAACACCTGGTTGGCCTTCTGGCCGGCGGCGAAGGCGGCCTCGGACAGCTGGTCGACCTGCTCGCGGGCGGTCTTGGCGTGGGCGGCGGCGGCCTCGCGGGTCTCTTCCGCGGCGTGGGCCAGGGCCTCGATCGCCGAACGGGTCTGGACCTCCAGCTGGCGGCGCTGGTCGGCGGCGGCCTCGGAGACCGCCTCCAGGGAGCGCACGGTCGACTGGCCGAACTCCTCGCGCTCGGCCTGCGCGGTCTCGGCGAGATCGCGGAACTGGGCGGCGGCCTCGCTCATCAGGGTCTTCAGGGCCTCGCCGCCCTTGGCCGCCCGGTCGCTCATCTCCATGGCCGAGAGGCGCGCCTGGCCGATGAATTCGCCGAGCTTGGCGGCATGCGCCTCGGCCTGGTCGCTGAAGCCCTCGTGGTCGGCCCTGAGCGCCGAGGCCAGGGTGGTCAATGCCGCGCGTTGGTCGGACAACCCGCCCTCCACGGCCCGCACCTGCTCGGAGACGCCGACGCCGGCGGTCTCCAGGCGGGCGATGTGGCGGACCAGGTCCTCGCCGGCCGTGCGCGCGGCGTCGCTGGCCTCGCCGGCTGCGGCGGCCAGGTCGGCGGCGCGGGCGGAGAGCTGGGCCTCGGCCTCGCGCAGCTGGACGTCGGCCAGCTCGGCGGCCTGGGAGACCATCTTGGCCTGCTGGCCGATGGTGTCGGCGACCTTGGCGGCCTGGGCGTCGAGGACGTGGGAAAGCTCGCCCAGTTCGCTGCGCTCGCGGCCAAGCGCCCCGGCCAGGTCCTGGGCGGTGCGCACCGATTGCGCGGCGGCCTCGCTGAGCTTTTCTGTCTCCAGCGCCAGCGCGTCGCGCAGCGCCAGCAGCGTCTCGCGGGCGTCCTCGGCGGCGGTCCCCGCGCGGACGATCTCGTCGCGCACGCCCTGCACCACGTGGCCCGCCCGGGCGGCGGCGGCGAGCGCCGGGCTCAGCATCTCGTCGGCCATGGCCTTGGCGCGCCGGCTCTCGTAGGCCAGCTTCTGGGCCTGGCGGATCATATAGGCCGCACCCCAGACGAACACCGCCGGGCCGATCGACAGCATGGCGAAGACGGCGAGCGCGAAGGTGTCGTTGGTCAGCGGCGCCACGGCCTTGCGATAGCCCACCGCGAAGGCCAGCGGCGCGAACCCCCACAGCACCGAGACCGCCAGCGCGGTCACGTAGATCGGCCAAGGGGACGGCGGGGTGAAGCCGTCGGCGTCGGAAGCCTCCGGCGCGGGCTCTGGGGCCGGGCGCAGGGCGGGCGTGCGCGGCCTCGCGGCGGCAAGCTTGGCGGGGCTGACCGGCGGCTGCAGCGGCGGGGCGGCCTCGGGCTCGGCCTCGGGCTCGGCTTCGGGCTCGGCGAAGGTGGTGGGCTCCGCCGCCGGCTCGGCCGCGGCGGCCGCCTGCGCGGCCCCGTCGTTACGGACCCCGAAATCCATCGGCGGACGCCTGTTGCTTCTCATGCGCTCACGTCTTGCGACGGCGCGCGCGTCAAGGCCTTGCAAGCCCCCGCCCTCGCGCCCGTTCCTGACGCCACCTTACGACAGATCAGGCGCGCGAACACCCGGCTCGCGCGAGCCGTCGTCGGGTCAGGCGGAATGTCGCGGGGACCTCAGGTCTTGGCGAGGTGAGGGCGGCGGAACCGCTCGGGGCAGTCGGCGATCCTCTGTGGGGCCGGACGGCTGCGCGCCACCACCCGTTCGGGCGCGACCGCGGGCTTGTCCAGGCGCATCGGCTCCAGGGTCAGGCCGAAGTGCGAGAAGGCGGCGACCGAGGAATGCACCACCACGGAAGCGACTAGTCCGGTCAGTGTGGTCATCGCCGCTCCCTCGCCAGATCGAATCCGTCGACCCGCGTTATACGACAGACCTCGGCACGCGGCGATGGGCCGCTCGATGAAATTTCGGCAATGTTGCCGCCCGCCGGTCAGGCCTTCGGCGGCGGCGCCTCGGCCGGCTTGGCCGTGGCCGGCGCAGCCTTGGCCGGCCCCTCCACCTTGCCCGGTTCGATGTAGAGCGAGTCCCGCTTGCTGCAGGCGACCATCGCCACCGCACCCAGGACCGCTATCAAGAGGATCCGCCCCCGCATCCCCGCCCTCCTCTAACTTGCCGCCGCCAGGCCGTGCTTTCGTCCCGTGGGAACCTTCCAGACACGCGGATCGAGGAAGCCCAGGAAATGGGCCGGCCCGATCACCTTCACCTCGCTCGCGGCGCCGTCCGCCGCCATCTCCCGCCGCAGCGCCGCCATCCGCGTCCAATGCTGCTTGGGCCGATAGTGGTGCTCGGCGTGATAGCCGTTGTTCAGGAACGCCAGATTGTAGACCGGCTCATAGGTCGACACGCCGGTGGCCGCCGGGTTCTCCGGATTGGCGCCCAGGTGCTCGTAATAGGCGATCAGGAAGGAGAGCGACTGGCCGAGATAGTAGAAGGGCGCCAGCACCAGGACGAACTCCCAGCGGATCGCCAGCAGCGCCGCATAGACCGCCACCATC
>JAQGIX010000215.1 GCA_028290925.1 Phenylobacterium sp.
GGAGCGACCGGAAGGTCGGGCAGCGGGGCCCGCAGCTGGCGGCGGTGCAGGCGGATGGGCCCCGGCTGAACCCCGGCGGCCGGCGCGGGCGGCGGCAGCCGTGGCATGAGCAGCAGCGGGATGATCGGCTCAGGCGGGCCGCCGGGCTCGGTGGGGATGAACAGCACGGGTGCGTGCAGGGCGAGCGCGGTCAGGACAAGCGCATGAACGGCCGCCGACAAGGCGACCGCTGCGATCCTTCGGCCGCGCCTTGCCGCGGTCATCCGCGCTGGTCCCCCGTAAACCTTCGCCGTAACAAGACGGCGCCGCGCGGCGATTTCGTGACCGAAACCGGGCCCCGGCGGACGAGGGCCCGCGGACGCGCCGGACGTTGACGCGCGGGCGCTTCACGACTATGTAGCGCGCTCTTTCGCGGCCGGGATTCTTCCCAGTCCCGATGAATGCTTCCCCGCCGGTACGCTAAGGCTCGCGTCCCGGCGAGTTTTTGCGTTTGGCGGGCGGCTTCGAAACCAACGACAGTCTGGACCCCCACTGAGGCGCTTCGGCCCAACGGCACACGCCTCCACGCAAGCGAGATTAGATGCCCACAGTCAACCAGCTCATCCGTAAGCCGCGCACGCCCAAGCCGTCGCGGAACAAGGTGCCCGCCCTCAAGGGCTGCCCGCAGCGCCGCGGCGTCTGCACCCGGGTCTACACCACGACCCCGAAGAAGCCGAACTCGGCCCTTCGGAAGGTCGCCAAGGTGCGCCTGACCACCGGCATCGAAGCGGTGTGCTACATCCCCGGCGAAGGCCACAACCTGCAGGAGCACTCCGTGGTGCTCATCCGCGGCGGCCGGGTGAAGGACCTTCCGGGCGTCCGCTATCACATCCTGCGCGGCGTGCTCGACACCCAAGGGGTCAAGGACCGCAGACAGCGCCGCTCGCTCTACGGCGCCAAGCGTCCGAAGTAAGGAACTAAGAAATGTCCCGCCGCCGCCGCGCCGAAAAACGCGAAGTCCTTCCCGATCCGAAGTTCGGGGACATCGTGGTCACCAAGTTCATGAACTACGTGATGTACGAGGGCAAAAAAGCCGTCGCCGAGAACATCCTCTACGGCGCCTTCGACATTCTGGAATCCCGCCGCAAGGACCTGGGCCCGCTGGAGACCTTCCACGCGGCGCTCGAGAACGTCTCGCCGGCCATCGAGGTGAAGTCCCGCCGGGTCGGCGGCGCCACCTACCAGGTGCCCATGGAAGTCCGTCCCGAGCGTCGTCGCGCTCTGGCGATCCGCTGGATCGTCAGCGCCGCGCGCAGCCGCGGCGAGAACACCATGACCGAGAAGCTGGCCGGCGAACTGCTGGACGCCTCGTCCAACCGCGGCGCGGCCGTCAAGAAGCGTGAAGACACGCACAAGATGGCCGAGGCCAACCGGGCCTTCTCGCACTACCGCTGGTAACCCACACCTACACGCTGCTTCCCGGTACGGGCGGTTTGAGCTAAACCGCCCGCGCCGTTCGTTCAGCACCCCACGAACAGCTTTTTCGCAGAGCGTCAGCTATGCCCCGCACGACGAATATCGAAGACTACCGCAACTTCGGAATCATGGCCCACATCGATGCGGGCAAGACGACGACGACGGAGCGGATCCTCTATTACACCGGCAAGAGCCATAAGATCGGTGAGGTCCATGACGGCGCGGCCACCATGGACTGGATGGAGCAGGAGCAGGAGCGCGGCATCACCATCACGTCGGCCGCGACGACCGCCATGTGGAATGGCAAGCGCCTGAACATCATCGACACCCCCGGCCACGTGGACTTCACCATCGAGGTGGAGCGGTCGCTTCGCGTGCTCGACGGCGCGGTGGCGGTGCTCGACGGCAACCAGGGCGTGGAGCCGCAGACCGAGACGGTGTGGCGCCAGGCCGACAAGTACAACGTGCCGCGCATCGTGTTCGTCAACAAGATGGACAAGATCGGCGCGGACTTCGAGTTCTGCGTCCGCACGATCCGCGAGCGCCTGGGCGTCAAGGCGGTGCCGATCCAGCTGCCGATCGGTTCGGAAGCCACGCTCCGGGGCCTCATCGACCTGGTCCGCATGAAGGCGGTGATCTGGGATTCGGAAGGCCTCGGCGCCAACTATCACGACGAAGAGATCCCCGCCGACCTCAAGGAAAAGGCCGACGAAGCCCGCCACTACATGATCGAGAACTCCGTCGAGCTCGATGACGACGCGATGGAGGCCTATCTCTCGGGCGAGGAACCGTCGGTCGAGGTGATCAACAAGTGCATTCGGAAGGCCGTGCTGAACGGCGCCTTCTATCCGATCCTCTGTGGCTCGGCGTTCAAGAACAAGGGCGTGCAGCCGCTGCTCGACGCGGTGGTGGAATACCTCCCGTCGCCGGTGGACATCCCGCCCACCAAGGGCATCGATTTCAAGACCGAGGCCGAAGTCGAGCGCAGGGCCTCCGACGACGAGCCGCTGTCGGTGCTGGCGTTCAAGATCATGGACGACCCCTTCGTGGGCTCGCTCACCTTCTGCCGCATCTACTCCGGCAAGCTGGAGACCGGCATGGGCCTGCTGAACTCGACGCGCGACAAGCGCGAACGGGTGGGCCGCATGCTGCTGATGCACTCCAACAACCGCGAGGACATCAAGGAGGCCTTCGCCGGCGACATCGTCGCGCTGGCCGGCCTGAAGGACACGCGGACCGGCGACACCCTGTGCGACCCGAACAAGTCGCCGGTGATCCTGGAGCGCATGATCTTCCCCGACCCGGTCATCGAGATCGCCGTGGAGCCCAAGTCCAAGGCCGACCAGGAGAAGCTGGGCGTGGCGCTGGCCAAGCTGGCCGCCGAGGATCCGTCGTTCACGGTCTCCACCGACCACGAGTCCGGCCAGACCCGGCTCAAGGGCATGGGCGAGCTGCACCTGGACATCAAGATCGATATCCTGAGGCGCACCTATAAGGTCGAGGCGAACATCGGCGCGCCGCAGGTGGCCTATCGCGAGACCATCAGCCGCCGGACCGAGATCGACTACACGCACAAGAAGCAGACCGGCGGCACCGGGCAGTTCGCCCGCGTGAAGCTGGTGTTCGAGCCGGGCGAGCCGGGCTCGGGCTTCGTCTTCGACAGCGCGGTGGTCGGCGGCGCGGTGCCGAAGGAATATATCCCCGGCGTCGAGAAGGGGCTGATGAGCGTCAAGGACAACGGCCTGCTGGCCGGCTTCCCGCTCATCGACTTCAAGGCCACCCTGGTGGACGGCGCCTACCACGACGTCGACTCCTCGGTGCTGGCCTTCGAGATCGCCTCCCGCGCGGCCTTCAGGGAACTGCGCGAGAAGGGCGGCCCGAAGCTGCTCGAGCCGATCATGGCCGTCGAGGTGGTGACGCCTGAGGAATACCTGGGCTCGGTGATCGGCGACCTGAACGGCCGCCGTGGCCAGATCCAGGGCCAGGACGTGCGCGGCAACGCCACGGTCGTGAACGCCTTTGTGCCGCTGGCCAACATGTTCGGCTATGTGAACAACCTGCGCGGCATGTCGCAGGGCCGGGCTCAGTTCACCATGCAGTTCGACCACTACGAGACGGTGCCGCAAGTCGTCGCCGAAGAAGTGATCAAGAAGTACGCCTAACTATCCAACCCTAGTTTAGAGGACAGGCCCGGACAGGGCTGGAGCTTGAAATGGCCAAGGAAAAGTTCAACCGCAATAAGCCGCACTGCAATATCGGCACGATTGGTCACGTTGACCATGGGAAGACGACGCTGACGGCGGCGATCACCATGACGCTGGCGAAGACCGGCGGGGCCA
>JAQGIX010000225.1 GCA_028290925.1 Phenylobacterium sp.
TCGCCAGCAGCCAGTAGCCGTGCACGCAGGAGTGCCAGTCGAAGCTGCCGTGGAAGATCGGGTGCAGGTCGCGGGGGCCCTGGGCGTCGTCCGGGCCGTCCAGCACGTGGTCGAGCTTGTTCGGATATTCGCGGGTCACATGGCCGAGCGCGATCCGGGCGAACGACGAGGCGAGCTCGGGGGTCAGGCGCTCAGTGGAAGGCGAGGACATACATCAGCACCATGTTGGCGATCAGCAGGAGGAGGGCGGTGGGGACCTGGGCCTTGATCACCGCATAGCGGTCGGTGAGCTCCAGCAGCGCCGGCGGCACCAGGTTGAAGTTGGCGGCCAGCGGGGTCATCAGCGTGCCGCAGAATCCCGAGAGCATGCCGAGGGCGGCCACCGCCGCCGGATCGCCGCCGAACCGCCGGATCAGGATCGGCAGGCCGACGCCGACGGTGAGCACCGGGAAGGCGGCAAACGCATTGCCCATGATCATGGTGAAGCCCGCCATGCCCAGGCAGTAGACGGCCACCGCCGCGGCGCGGGTGTCCATCGGCAGCCAGTGGGTGACCAGGTCGCCGATGACCTTGCCGACGCCGGCCAGCGCGAAGACCACCCCCAGGGCCGCCAGCGCCTGCGGCAGCAGCGCCGCCCAGCCCACGGTGTCCATCAGCCGCCGGCCCTCCTGCAGCGGGCTGATCAGCGGCTGGCGGAGCAGGATCAGCGCCACGCCCACGGCGATCAGCGCGGCGAGCGCCAGCGAAATCAGGGTCGCCTGCTTGGGATCGAGCAGCGGCTGGCCGGCCACCTGCAGGGGCTTCAGCACCAGGATCCCGAACACCAGCACGACCGGCAGGGTAAGGGCCGGCACGAACAGCTTCTCGCCGAACCGCTGGGCCAGCGCCCGCCGCGCCTCGGGCGAGGTGGTCTGCGGTTGGCCGCGGCCGAGCAGGCCGAAGCCGGCGATCAGCGCCAGCCCCAGGACCAGCACGCCGTTGCCGAGGTCGCCCAGCCGGTCGCCGGCCAGGAAGCTCAGCGCCACCAGGCCCCAGAAGGCCGCATTGCCGAACCGCTTGGGGTTCGCGGCGTCCGTGGCGCTGAGGAGCGCGAAGGCCGCGAACATCAGCCCGACCAGGACGTAGACCACGCCGAGCTTGATCATTCGGCGGCCCCGGCGCGCAGCCGCCGCAGGGATCGGTCGAACAGCATCAGCCGGGCGCCGTGGATCACGAAAGCCGCCACCGCGGTGGGGATCGCCCACACCGAGAGCTGCAGCGGATCAAGGGTGATCCCGCTGGTGGCCAGGATGCCGACCATCAGGAGGATCGAGCCGATGGCGATGAAGATGTCCTCGCCGAAGAAGACCCCGACGTTGTCGGTGGCCGCGGCCTGGGCGCGGATCGCCTGGCGCGTCTCGTCGGGGAGCTCGCCCGCCCGCATCTCGGCCGCGGCCTCGGCCATGGGCGCCACCAGCGGCCGCACCGTCTGGGCCTGGCCGGCGATGGAGATCAGGCCGATGGCGGCGGTCAGCTGGCGGAACGCGAGATAGCCCACCAGCAGCGGGCCGGGCGAAGCGCCGCGGAACCGCGCGATGAGGGTGCGGGCGCGTTCCTGGAGGCCGGCGCGCTCCGCCACGCCGACGATCGGGTAGACCAGCAACGCCACGGTCACCAGGCGGTTGTCGTTGAACCCCTTGCCGAGCGCCGCCAGCACGGTGAGCGGCGGCAGGTGCGCCGCCAGGCCCGTGACCATGGCGGCGGCGACCACCACCAGCAGGGGATTGAAGCGGGCCGCGAAGCCGAGGATGACCACGGCCACGCCCAACAGGGTCAGCAATTCAGGGTCCCTCGGCTCGTGCGCGCCGCATGGAGCCTCAACCGCCCCGGTTGTGCAACCAGCCGTCGGCCAGGCGCAGGAAGCCGGCCACGTCGATGGTCTCGGCGCGGGCCTGCGGGTCGAGGCCGGCGTGGATCGCCAGGGCTTCGCCGCCCATGGTCTTCAGGCTGGCCCGCAGCATCTTGCGGCGCTGGCCGAAGGCGGCGGCGGTGATCTTCTGCAGGGCGTCCAGCCGCTCCGGCGCCGGCCGGTCGCGTCGCGGCGTCAGGCGCACCACGGCGGAGTCGACCTTGGGCGGCGGGGTGAAGGCCCGCGCCGGGACCTCCATGACCACCTGGGCCGCCGACGTCGCCTGGGCGATCACCGCGAGCCGTCCATAGGCCGAGGCGCCGGGCTGGGCCGCGATCCGCTCGGCGACCTCCTTCTGGAACATCAGGGTCAGCGAGGCCGGCGTCCACGGCCCGGTCAGCCACTTGATCAACAGCGGCGTGCCGACGTTGTAGGGCAGGTTCGAGACCACGTGCGCGGGCGCGCCGCCGGCCAGGCGGGCCTCGTCCACCGTCAGGGCGTCGCCGATCACCAGGGTCAGGGCGCCTTGCGACGCCGCCGCGAGATCCTCCAGCAGCGGGCGAAACCGCTCGTCCTTCTCCACGGCGACGACCTTCGCCCCGGTCTCCAGCAGGGCCCGTGTCAGGCCGCCCGGGCCGGGACCCACCTCGATCACGGTGTCGCCCCGCGACAGCTCCGCCAGGCGCGCGATCTTGCGGGTGATGTTGAGGTCGAGGAGGAAGTGCTGGCCGAACGACTTCCTGGCCATCAGGCCGTGGGCGGCAAGGGCGTCGCGGAGCGGCGGCAGGTCATTGATGGAGCCGGGCATTTGTTTTCCCGCCCGTCCCGGCGAAGGCCGCGATCCAGGTGAAACCCACCGGACTCAGAGGTTGAATCTGGGCCCCGGCCTTCGCCGGGATGAGCGGAGTTAAGTGGCGCCTGAACCGGTGTCCAGCATTACGCAGCGCGGGTGATGGCGATATCCCGCGCCAGGCGGAGCGCGGCGATCAGGCTGTCGGGCCGGGCCAGGCCGCGTCCGGCTATGTCGAAGCCGGTCCCGTGGTCGGGCGAGGTGCGCACGATCGGCAGGCCGAGGGTGACGTTCACGCCGCCCCAGAAGTCGAGCATCTTCACCGGGATCAGAGCCTGGTCGTGATAGAGGCAGAGCGCCGCGTCATAGCGGACGCGCATCTCCTCCGGGAACAGGGTGTCGGCGGGATAGGGGCCGGTGGCGTCGATCCCCAGGTCGCGCAGCACCGCCACGGCGGGCCCGACGATGTCGACCTCCTCGCGGCCGATCGAGCCGCTCTCGCCGGCGTGCGGGTTGAGGCCGGCGACCGCGATGCGCGGCGCCTCGATCCCGAAGTCGCGCCGCAGCGCCTGGACGGTCACCAGCCCGGCGTTCACGATCCGCTCGATGGAGAGCAGCGAGGCGACCTTGGCCAGCGGCTCATGCACCGTGACCAGGGTCACCCGCAGGTCCTTGGCGGTGAGCATCATGATCGGCCCGCGCGCGCCGTCGAAGGCGGCCGCGGCGGTCAGCTCGCCGAGGAATTCGGTGTGGCCCGGGAACTTGAAGCCGGCCTCGTAGAGCGGCGCCTTGGCGATCGGGGCGGTGACCACGCCGGACACCGCGCCGCTGAGCGCCAGGCCGGCGGCGGTCTCGATCCAGCGGATGATGGCCGGCGCCGCCGCGGCGGAGGGCTGGCCGGCGACCACGGAGGCGCGCAGCGGCAGGTCGAGGACCGGCAGGGCGCCTGCGAAGACCTCCGACGCCGTGGCGACGCTGACCACCCGCTTGAGGATCGAGGCGCCGGCGCCCGACGCCGCGGCGAGCGCGTCGTGATCGCCCACCACCACGAAGGCGGGGCCGGCCTCGCGCAGCGCGTTCCAGGCCTTGACGACGATCTCCGGGCCGACGCCCGCCGGATCGCCGAGCGTGAGGGCGAGGGGCGGCCCCGCCGTCACCGGGTCTCGATGGTCGCCGACGTGCGCAGGTCGCGCATGTACCGCCGCGAGATCATGCTGAGCTGCTGGCCGTAGAGCCGGTTCTCGATCTGATCGTGGTTGAGCTGCTGGCCGTTGGAGGCGCGCTTGCCGCAGACCGCCACCAGGTGCAGCCCCACATTGGTCCGGATCGGGGCGGAAACCTGGCCCACCTGCAGCGTCTCGGCGGCTTGCCGGAACTGCGGCGCGAGGTCGTTGATCTCCGCCTCGCCGAGATCGCCGGCGACGACGCCGGGCACGCCGGCGGCGGCCTTCTCCATGGTGTCGCAACCCTTGATCTGCACCCGCAGCGCCTCGAGCTTCACCCGGGCGGCCTCGAGGTCGCCGGGGGTCGCCTGCGGCGTCAGGGCGACGGCCGCCTGCTTCAGGCTGACCAGGGTCTGGCCGGAGCCGGAGCGCTTGTCCTTCAGGTACACGATGTAGACGCCGTCCTTCACCGGGATCGGCTGCGACAGCTGGCCGGGACGCAGCTGCTCGAGCGCGGCGTCGACCTCCGGCGGCATCTCGCCGGGACTGATCCAGCCCGCGTCGCCGCCGGTGGCGGCGGAGGCGGAGGCGGAGAACTGTCGGGCCACGGCGGCGAACGGCGCGCCCTGCTGAAGCTGCGCCACCAACTGCTGGGCGCCGCTGAGCGCCGTCGCCCGGCCGCCCACGCGGTTGGAGTCGATGAACACCTCGCTCACCTCGAACTGGGGCTTGGAGGCGTCGAGCGCCATGCGGTCCTGCAGGGCCTTGATCTGGTCTTCCCCGATGCGCAGCCGGCTGCCGTAGCGGCCGCGGATCCACCGCTGCCAGCTGACCTGGGCGCGCAGCTGCTGCTTGAGGGTCTCGGGACCCACGCCCTGCTGCGCCAGCACGGCCAGGAACTGCTTGCCGGTCATGTTGTTCTGCTTGGCCATGCCGTCGAGCTCTTCGTTCACTTCGTCATCGGTGGCGACGATGGTGAACTTCTGCTCCTTCTCGACGCGCCGCAGCTCCTGGAGCTGCAGGCGCTCGTCGATCAGCGAGATCAGCGCCTCGCGCTCGAACTGCGGCAGGTTCTGCTCGGTGGGCTGTACGCCGGAGGTGGCGATCAGCAGGCGCACGCGCTGGGCGAGGTCATAGGTGGAGATGATGTCGTCGTTGACGACGGCGGCCACCGATTCCGAAACGCCGCGCGGCAGGGCCGGCGCCGCCGCCGCCGGGGCGGCGGTGTTGACGCTGAGCGGCCCGCGCAGCTCCTGGCCATGCGCGGCCAGGGGCAGGGCGGCCAGGGCCATGACGAACGGCAAAGCCGCGCGCCGCGCCGCCGGGTTGGAGACGTTACGCGCGCGCATCATGGTTGAATTCATTCCTTCGAGCGGCCTCATCGGCGCGCATTCCTATCGCACTGTAAATGGAGAGCCCAATGTGGCGAGCGTTAGGCGCAAGGCAACTGAATCCGTCGGCCCCAGGCGACCTATAACGATGTCCTCCCGCCTATAGATGACATCCACCCGCGTGCAATCGTCGCGGTAATAGACACCGATGTCGCGCATCACCCACGCCTTCTGGATCAAGTCTCGGTTGCCGTAGGCGGTGAAGCCCCAATGCTTGCCGACCGGCACGTCGCCGCCCATTTCGAAGTTCTCGATCCGCGAGGCGGCGGGAATCACGGTCGTGCCGACCAAGGTCGGGCCGGGGACGTTCGAATCGTCGCGCAGGTAGCGGACGAAGCCCGAGCCCCACTTGTTGGCCACGTTCGCCCCCGCCTCGGCGCGGTGGACGCTGAGGTTGGCGGAATCCAGCCGCGCGCGGGCGAAGAACGAGAGCCAGGTGAACGGCCGGGCGTCCGCCGCGACGATCCAGTCGGAGGCGCGCGTCTGCAGGCCGCTGGTGGTCGGGAACACGGTGTTGCGCGAGGCCCGGAAACTGCGGCCGATCAGCAGGTCCGCGCGGCGTCCGTCGTCCCACAGCACTGAAGCCCGGCCGCCGAGGTTGAGCCGCGTGCCGTCCTCATAGAGGTCGTAGCCGGGAAACTTGTTGGCCCGGAACAGGTTGCTCTCATCGAACTCGAAGGCGACGCTGTCCTCGTTGAGGTAGATCGGGGCGCCCGTCGCATCGTGACCGATCACCACCTGCTTCGCCTTGGGCGAGATCGCGATCTGCGCCACGGGCTCCAGGATCACCGTGGCGTCACGCCAGCGCCGATAGAGGGGATAGGTGATGTCCGCGCCCACCACGGCCAGGCCGCGGCCCAGCGACTTCGAGGTGGTCTGGGCGCCCACGCCGGTCAGCACGTCGCCCAGGCTGTAGCCGTCGGCCCGGGCGTTGACGAAGGGCTCCACCCGCAGGCCGCTGGAGGAGGTGTAGGCGCCGCGCCAATCGACCTCGGCGGTGGCGCGCCGGCTGTCGAGGCCGGGCAGGTTGGCGGCGAGGTTGGTCGGCGACTGGCTGCGGGTGAGCGCCACGGCGCTGCCGTTCACCCGCAGGCGTCCGCCCAGCACCTGCTCGGGGACGTCGTAGCGGGCCTCCACCAGCGGGGCGACCACCGGGAAGGTGCGGTCGATGTCGCCGGCGCGCAGGCCCTGGAAGGTCATGGCCGCGGTGGAGAAGTAGGACTGCTGGTCCTGCCGCACCGCATAGACCTGGCTGATCAGCCGCCGGTCGTCGGGGATATAGGGACCGCGCGTCTGGTAGACGTCGCCGATCTGGTACTTGTCGAACAGCAGGGGATCGGAGGTGTGCTCCGCGGTGAAGCCCCAGCGCCATGCGTCGTTGAGCTGGAAGCCGCCGCGCGCCAGGATATAGCTGCGGCTGGTGTTCGAGCCGAACCGGTTGCCGTTGCCGTCGAAGTCCTGGTCGTGGGTGTAGCCGAACCGGACGTCCATATCGCCGGAGTAGAAGCGCTCCCGGAATCGGCCGTTGAGGAACGGATTGACCTTGGTGTTGAGCTGCGGGCTGAGCACCAGGTCCGCATAGGGCGAGAGCACGAACAGATAGGGCTGTTCGTAGGAGAAGCCGCGCCGGTTGGAGACCTCCAGCCTCGGCCCCAGCAGGCCCGACGCGCGGTCGGCGGACGGGTCGGCGTGCCAGAACACCGGCAGGTAGAGGATCGGCAGGCCCTTCACGCGGATCACCGCGTGCCGGTAGTAGATCACCCGATGCACCTTATCCTGGACGATGCGCTCGGCGCTGACCGACCAGGTGGGCGTCTCGGCGTGGTTGTTCGCGCAGATCGGGCAGGGGGTGTAGATCGCCCGGTTGAGCTCCTGGAGGTCCTCGGAACGCCGCACGGCGGTGGCCCCGGCCAGCTTGATGTTCTCCTGCAGGCGCGCGGAGAAGCCTTCGGCCACGCCGGCCCGCATCTTGTCGTCGAGGACGAAGGTGTCGGCGAATTCGTAGGTGCCGTCGGCGTTGATGATCTGCACGTGGCCGATGGCGCGGATCACGCCTTGGCCGGGGGTCTCACCCTGCTGATAGACCACCCGGTCGGCGCGCAGGGTGCGGTCCTGGTAGCGGATCTCCACCGAGCCTTCCGCGGTGGCGATGTGGTGCTCGTCGTCGCGGACGATCTGGTCGGCTTCCATGTAGAGTTCGCCCGGCTGCAGGCCGTCCGGGACGGGCGGCGGCGGGGGCGGCGGCCGGAAGGCGCGGGTCTGGGCGGCCGCGGAGCCCGCCCAAAGAACGGCGAGCGCCGCCCCGGCGAGGAGCACGCACTTGGCGGCGGCTGACGACGGACGCCCGCGCGGTCTCATGAAGCTCCGGATCCCCTCTCCGACGTCGCGTGACGCAAAACGTCGTGCGACCGATGCATAGACCGGCAGGCCAAGGATTCAACCGTCTTCGGTGAAGAACAGCAGGCTGAGACCTGTGAGCAACGCCACCGCCGCCGGCGCCCAGGCCGCGGCGAACAGCGGGATGATGCCGGCCTTGGCGAGCGCGCCGGCGAACTGATTGAAGAAAAACAGCACGAAGCCCAGGGCGACCCCGGCCCCGGCGAGCCCCGCCAGGCCGCCCAGCCGGGCCAGGCGTAGCGAGAAGGCCGCCGCCAGGATCGACATGGCCGCATAGAGCAGCGGCGTCGAAAGAAGCTGGAACAGCCGCAGCCGATAGCCCGCCGCCGAGAAACCGGCCTGTTCGGTGAGTCGGATGGCGTCGGGCAGCCGCCAGAACGAGATCGCGTCCGGCGAAGTGAAATGCTCCATGGCCGATTCGGCGTCCAGGGTGGAGCGGATCGACAGGGTGTCGGAATGCACGGAGCTCTCGCCGGCCGTCGCCTCGCGGACCTCCTTCAGCTGCCAGAACCCGGGCATCAGCCGCGCCTCGGCGGCCTCGATGCGCTGCCGGAACACCGGCGCCCCGGTCGCGCTCTTGGTGTAGATGAACAGCGAGACGCCGCGCAGGCGCACATAGCCCTTCACCGTGTCGCGGGTCTTGGCGTGGATGACGATCTGGGTGCGGTCGTCGCCCTGCCGCAGCCAGATGTCCTGCGGGATGTCGCCCAGATAGTTCTGCATCAGCTGCGCCCGCTCGGCCTCGAAGCGGCTGCTGAGCGCCGCGGCGACGGGATTGAGCAGGGTCACCGCCAGAACGCCGATCAGGAAGGCCCCGGCCGCCGAGGGCAGGATAAACCGCCAGGCCGAGACCCCGGCCGCGCGCATGGCCACCAGTTCGCTGCGCCGGTTCAGCCCCACGAAGGCGCCGATGCCGCCGAACAGGAAG